>JAZDOF010000629.1:0-7007 GCA_043799015.1 Pseudomonadota bacterium
CGGAGTATGAGTATCTTTTTGTCGTTTTCTCTGCGCCTCTGCGGCTCCGCGTGAGAGCTATTTGATCGATGGGCATCATTGAATCGGAGCTGTCTTGTGGGTCTACCAGCCCGGCGTTTTTGAAAAGCTGCGGTTTTTCCGAGGTAAAAGAGCCGTCGCGGTGAACGCCTACTGATAAAGACGTACCGGCTATCCGAGGCCTTGTCGGCCTCGTTGCGTCTACGCCCGAACCTGTATTGGGACCGAACCCATGCTTTCCGGATGCGAGTAATCATAAAATGAACAAGAGCTTTGCATTGCTGGGTCTCTTAGTCTCGCTTGCGGCCATTATCCCCGGTGCCGGTTCCGCCCAGGGCCTACAGGCCCCTGCCGCCCCCGACGGCGTCTACGTTCAGCCTCCACCACCGGCGGGATCCGCGCCGACCGCTCCCAGGCCGCCTTTCCCCGTACCGCACGACCCTTCGCAACAGAGGGGGCTTCGGCCTTCCGTCCCGGAATCACCCGGCGCGGCCCAGCGTCAACAGGCCCCCTTTCACTATGCCCTTCGGCCTGAGCTGAGCAATCCGGAATACTGCGAATGCCTAAAGATGGAGAAGCATTGGAAGGCCTTGTGGCAAACCTATACCCAAATTTACAATCAAGCCCAGGCAATGAATCGTGCGGATCCACGCTACGGACCTACCACCTATCAAGCGGCCAACATCAAACAACAACTGGACGCCGCGTGGTACGCCTTCAGCAATAGGTGCGTGTATTTTCCGGAACGTAAATAGGCGACTATGCGAGATACTACATGAAAATTGAGTCCGCGAATGCACGCGATGAAGCGCTGAATCAGGACCCTATGGGCTCGGCCGCTCTGCCGACCGACCCCAACAGCGGACCCGATGCCCTCGGTATTCGCATGGACAAAATCGTCCGATCGGTCTTGGTTTTCTTGATTGCCGGCACGGTTCTCTATGCCGCGGTCACCATAGGATCGGGGTACGAATCCACCGTGAATGCGCTTGAGGGATTCTCCGGTCGGACTTTGCTCCTGGTACTGGCCCTGGTGGTGGTTGGTTGGATCTTAAGGGGACTAAGGTTCCTGTATTACCTGAAGGTGATCGGTGACCCGGTCCCCGCAGCTTACGGCCTTGCCGTCTTCATCGCGAGCTTCGCTCTTACCGGGACACCCGGCAAGATGGGAGAAGCCGCCAAGGGGTTCTTTCTCAAGAGAGACTACGGCATTCCCATGACAAGGGTCATCGGGGTCTTGGTGGTGGAACGCTTGATGGACCTGTGGGGGGTACTGGTTCTCTGCTCCTTCTCGTTTCTCCTGTTCGACCGCTGGAGGAGCCTATTCTTGATCTGCGCGGCCGTTACCGTTGCAGGGGGCGCGTGCCTGTGCATGGAGTCACTGTATCGACCTCTGCTGGAACGCATGTCCAAGATCAGGGTGCTGTCCTGGGTTTCAGACAAGGCACTCGGCATACTGCTGACCGGTCGAGACCTGATGACCCCGCGTATATTCGCGGTTGGTCTGGTGCTATCCGTCGTCGCCTGGGGTTTGGAAGCCGTGTGCTTCTACCTTATTCTCCAGGGGTTGGGCCTCTCCGCTACCCTCCTGCAAGCCAACTTCGCGTACAGCTTCTCCACTCTCATCGGGGCGCTATCCATGCTCCCCGGAGGCATTGGAGGGGCCGAAGCGGGGATGCTGGGCCTTCTCGCGATCATGGGAATATCATATTCCAGCGCCCTGCCGGCCGTATTATTGATCCGGGTTTGCACGCTGTGGTTCGCCGTGGCCGTCGGCGCGGTGCTCACGGCATGGCTGTTGCTGCGCTCGCGGGAGCGCCGATGACCAAACTTCGGCGCCGATAAATCCCCCCGGCTTTTGCTTTGTCGGTGTCTTCGCTGTTCATTCCTTCTTGACATTGAGACCTTCACGGTTCGGTCCGGCGCCTTCCGGCACAAACGCCGGCTTCAGTCCTCACTTTTCAACCCCACGAGTTTTCACACACCCATTTGTGGAATAAACACACACATCACCTGCACGTAACCTCTTGTTTTCTTTGCCTCACCATCGGATAGGGGCATTGTCGCGGGTCACTTAGCCCCAAGAAGCCACACTTCGGCTTCTATCTCCGAAAAACGGTCATCAGGCTACTGCCTGATTTACTTGGACATTCTTCCTTGTCTTCTCCCATATGCCCCTTGGTATGCTTATTGCTTTCTTGTCTGCAAAGACTTGTTTCCGCCGTGATCGTGACCAAAGACCCGGGCCCTCGGCGGACCGCACGCAAACCAGGAGGCACCACGATGAACTTATTCAGGAAATGGTACATGAAGGTCGTTGAGCCCGTCAGTATCTTCGAGCAGTTGGAAGAGCGGGTCCTCCTGGACGCGACCATTAATCAGGTCGACACCAATCCCGCCATGAGCGCCGGCTCGGTAACCGTCGATCAGGATCAAACCATGACCGCGGATGCCCAAACGAACAACGAGGGTTCCGACGGGTATTTGTATACCGGGCTCCAAGTCGACGGCATGGACGTGGCAACGCACAACTCGACAAACGACCCGCTTGTCGCGGACGTGATACTGGATGCGGACTTCGCCACCAACGGCAAGTTCAGTTGGACGCCGAACAATCTCGATGTCGGGTCCCACACGTTCTCCGTTGCCCGTGGAGACGGGATCGATCCCACCCCCACCGACACCGAATCGTTCAACGTCACGGTGAACAACATCAACCCCGAAATCGCGGGGCCTTTCACGCCCACCATGACGGCCCAGCAGGGGCCTCAGTCGTTCAACATAGATCTGGTCCACAACCAGGATGAAGGCGCGGGTCTGACCTATTCCAGCGCCAACCTGCCGGCGTGGCTCACGCTGGACGCCGATACGGGGATGATTTCGGGCAATCCGGGCGTGGCTCAAGTGGGCACGCATTTCTTCGACGTCACGGCGGATGACGGACACGGCACTTTGGACACCGAGCAAATCGACCTTACCGTTGACAATGTGCTCGATTTCACGTCCGCGAACACGCATTCCTCAGCGGAAGATTCTCAGCTACTTTTTGATGCGCAAACGGATACGGAAACGTTGGGCCTCAACCCCGTCACTTATTCTCTCACGGGCGGACCTGCTTGGGCCGTCATCGATTCCTCCACCGGCGTCATATCCGGGAACCCCGAAAACCAACAGGTGGGAACGTACAACTTCACGATCAATGCGACCAGTGCGGAAGGCGGTGCGAGCCAAGCATTCACCTTGATCATAACCAATGACGAGCCGAGCATAGTCAATCCTGCCAACTACGTCATGAAGGAAACCAGCAACGGGTACCCGTCACAGTATTTCGACGTGGAGAGCAAAGATGAGGGCCAGTCCTTGGCGGCAACCCCCTACTCCATTACCGCCGTGGAGTACAACGGCACTGCTGTAGCGATTCCGTCATGGCTGTCCATAGACAAAGATACGGGCATAGTGTTGGGTTCCCCCAAAAGCGACGACGTAGGCCAATACTACGTAACAGTGGCCTTCGACGACGGGAATGGGGCCGCCAACAGCGTGGCCACTCACGACTTCGGCATAAGAGTCGATAACATAGACAATTACTTCGAGGGCCCCACCGAGACCATCTGGACCGAGGATGTGACGGGGCAGACTTTCGATGTGGGAAGCCACGAGGAAAACGCATCAGGGTCTACGGTTACATACGAAATAGTCAGCGGTCCCGCCTGGCTGTCCATCGATGCGGACACCGGCGTGTTAACTCAAATAGGCCCCATCGACAACTCGATGGTGACCGACCACGTCGTCCAAGTGAAGGCAACGGAAGGATTCGCCGGAGCCGTAGGCATCACGCAGAATTACACCATCCACGTCACCAACGTAGCCCCCGTGATCACTTCGGCAAGCACGGCAGGTGTTCAGGAAGATGCGTCCGGTGCCTCCGCCATAATCCCCGTAACGCTCGACTTCAATGAACCCGGCGTGACCTTCTCCATCGATGATCCTCCATCCATACAGGGAACGCTTTTCAGCATCGTCAAGATCGACGATCAACACGCGAATATCATCGTACCCATGCCCCACAACGTGGACGTCGACGGTGTCTACGTATTCAACGTCATCGCCGACGACGGTCACGGGGGCGTTGCGACGAAATTTTATCAGGTTACCATTACAAACAGGGTGCCTGTATTTACCGATTTGCCTGCCGTTGCAGGGTCTCCGTCGTTGCCGACCCTGACGGTGACCGAGGATTCCGGCATCAGCTTCAACATCAACGATCCTACGGGCAATGGCGGCCAGAACCAATGGGACACCGACGAAGGAGACGGGCCTACCACGTACAGCCTGAGCGGGGCCCCTTCGTTCTTGACCATCGACTCCTCAACCGGGTTCATCTACGGCACCCCGGACAATACCCACGTAGGGACCCACGTATTCACGGTAATTCTAAACGATGGCCACGGCGGTCAAGCGACGCAGCAGATACGCATCATAGTCAACAACTTGGTGCCCACATTCCCCGACCCCATCCCCATTACCTGGTACGAAGACGGCGATACCGATCAGGACGGTACCCAGGACCAGATGCCGTACCAATCGTTCGACCTGAACTTGGCGGGAAGCTCCACGGATGAAGGTCAAGGTGCCGTATACACAATGACCGGAGCCCCGGCTTGGTTAAACATAGATGCCGGTTCAGGCTTGTTGTCCGCATCCCCCAGTAATGTACAAGTGGGGGCTTTCACGTTCAACGTTACTCTTGACGACGGGCACGGCGGATCCGTGACCAAGTCCGTTACCCTGACGATCGAGAACAGCCCCCCTGTGTTTGACGGGGTGTACGGCTCGGGAAGCACCACGCTGTACGTTGATTTGAACGGGGGATCGCAGACGTTCGACTTCCAGACTACCGACGAAATTCACGACAGACCCGCGGCGCAAGGCGGCCCCAATAGCTACTTTCTTGCAGCCGGGGCGAATCCGGTACCCGCCGGGGTTACCATAAACTCCCTTACCGGTGAACTTATCGTTGCCGATCCGTCCGCGGTAAGCCCCGCGTCCGCTTCCTTCAAGATCGGCTTCTTCGATGGAACCGCCACGGTATACAAAGACATACAACTGATAGTTACCACCATCCCGCCCTCGGCCACGGACCCCGTGAACTTCGACCCAGGGTTCTTCTCTCCCAACAACACTACGTTCCTTGAAGACTACGGGCAACAGACCTTTGATATCCAACACAACCTCGAAAACTCCGCAACTCCGGTGGTATATGAACTGATCGGCGCTCCGGCAGGGGTCACGTTTGTCGACACAGGCACGCAGACCGGCAGTTCCTCCGGCGTGATCACCTTGACGCCGACGAACGTCCACACCACCGACGTCAATCCCGGTGCCTACACCTTTACGATACGGGTTAAAGACGCGGGGACCTTGGCGACTATAGTTGATGCATCATTCGATTTACAGGTTACCAACAATGAACCTCTCTTCAGCAGCTTCCCCGATACGGTGGTCTTCACCGAAGACGTAAGCTATGCGGTGGGAACAACCCCATGGGATGTGGAGACTACGGATGAGCCTCACAATAACGCGTCCAATCCCAACGAGTACACCTTACTGGCCGGAGCGGATGCGATTCCCACCTGGCTCAAGATCGACTCTCTCACTGGTAAGATCTACGTTGATAAGGGTGTGGGAGACCCCTTCCGCAACACCATAGTCAACAGCGACGATTACGGTCCGGGCGTGGACGGTGACTGGGACCTCTTCGTACAGTTCGACGACGGACATGGTGGGATCATAAGCAGGGCCATAACGATTTCCATCGGAAACGTGCTCAGTTTCACCGATCCCGGTCACGGGTACAGCGTGATCTGGCAGGAAGACACGGCGAGCCCGTTCATAAACTTCTTCGCGACGACCAATGACGACTCCTTCGAGACCGTGGCCTATCCCGTAACATATGACGATCTCACCGGCGTGCCTTCATGGTTGACCGGGAAGATCGCGATCGATCACGCCACCGGTCAGATCAGCACGACGGCGGGGGTCACCCCGGACAACTCGATTCCGGGCGTTTACACGCTCACCATTACTGCTCACGACGGCCACGGATCCAATACCCAGACCTTGACCATAACCGTCCCCAACCGCGACCCTGTATTCACCTTGCCGGCGCTAACCATGGTCGAGGATGGGGGCCCGGACGTGATCAATCTCTTCACGGACGACGAAGACGACGCCCGGCCGCCCGCGGTGTATTACACGTGGACCGGGGCCCCGCAGTTCATGACCCTGGATTCGGCCACGGGCGAGATCACGGCGGACCCCACCAACAAGCATGTCGGCTCTTACACGGTTACGGTAACGGCTTGGGATCTGCAAGGGCGTAACGATTTCGGCTACATCGACGTGACCGATGCCGACGGCATACAGGGCTTCACCACAACGACCTTCACCATCACCGTCGTGAATGCCGCCCCGCTGTTCACCTCGGCGGCCACAGCCACGGCCACGGAGGATTCTCCCTTCTCGTACGACGTGAACATGAACGATGAGGGGGATGGAAGGGCCGGCGACGCGTTCACCAACCCCCAGCCGGCCGTTGACCCGTATTACCAACTGATAGGCGAGCCGTCATGGCTGACCATCGACGCTAAGACCGGAATAATGTCGGGCACGCCCACGAACCCCGACGTTGGTACCGTAGTCTTCACGGTGAGGGCTTTTGACGGAAACAAGGACGGACTGGGCAATCCCGTGTACACGGACCAGAGCTTCACACTTAACGTGAATAACCGCCTTTCGTACTACGAGAGCCCTTCCCCCGGATACACGTTCGAGCTTACGGAAGATCTACAGACCAAGAGATTCAACCTACTGTCCGAAGATGAGGGACAACACGTGTCCGGAGGTGGTACCACCCAGGCTGGGGCCGTGTACTACTATCTCGATCCTGCCATAGTGCCCCCCGGGGTGAGATTCGAAGCAGACGGCAC
>JAZDOF010000680.1:0-8536 GCA_043799015.1 Pseudomonadota bacterium
GAAGAGCGCATAGTGCTCGACGCTTCCCAAGCCCCGACGATTGACTCAAATCAGGACGTCCAGACGGACGCGCAGCAAAGCACCGGAGAATCTCAAGCCGGCCCCGGCGATTCGGCCGGCGCGCCCGACGCCGATGGGCAAAGTGATGCTTTTTCGAGCGGGCTCAGCGATGTTGTCGTCGCGACCACGCCCCACCAAGTAGTGGAAACGTCGAATACCGGAGAACAATCAGCGGTTGACTCTAAGCCGGCAAACGACGTTGCTCCCTCAGTATCGAACGCACCGGACCAAAACATCCTCGACCGGACCATCAAAACCGTGCTCATCTCCAGCGCACTCCCGGAAATTGAAACGGTCAGCGCGGCCTTTGGCGCCGAGGCCCATATAATCATCTATGATTCTAATTCCGACAATCTTTCGTCGATCAATGCCATGCTTAAGGAACTGGTGAGCTCCACCGGCAAGGAAATAGGTCAGTTGGCGATCATAAGCCATGGCGAACCGGGGACCCTCGCGTTGTCCGATGCTCAGTCGTGGACCGCGTCGTCCATAACCGCGGATGCGGACCAATGGGTGGCCCTGGGTGCGCTTCTGGCTCCGGATGCCCGCATCGACCTCTACGGTTGTGAAGTGGGACTGGGATCCGAAGGTTGGCTCCTGGTTCAAACGATCGCGTCGGTGACGGGGGCCTCGGTGTGGGCGAGCAACGATGATACGGGCAATGTGGCAGGAGCGGATTGGGATCTTGAAGTCCGAAGCTCGGAAAGCAGCTTGGCTTATCTCATCGAACCGGAGGCTTTGGCCGACGTCTCCATCAGCCTCAGCCAAAGCTTCAAGAACGTGGGATTTGAGGCTGGAACCACGACAGGTTGGGGACTGTCCGGGTCCACGGGGTCGTTGCAGGTGGTTGAGGAGGGGTCTTCGGGCAATCCGGACGCTCCCTACGCGGGTAGCCACTATATTACCCACGTGTGGGGCCAGGGGGACGCTGGCGTGCAGACTCTTGCGAGCCAGGCTTTCATAGTCAACTCACTGGAGGTGGTGAAGCTTGCGGCCTATGTAGACGCTGGCCTCGTGAAATGGGGCATATACGTGATGGGCGAAGGGAGGCTGGTGCCGGGAACGACGAACTATACGATCGACGCGACCGGTGGGGCATGGGAAATACACACTGTGGACCTCAGTTGGTTCTTCACCACCGAGGGGCAAGGAAAACAAGCGCAGATACACATAGACGTCCAGGGTTACGGCGGACAGAACAGCGCCACATGGATCGACTTGTACGAAACCGAGAACCCTCGATATGAGAACGTGATTCCGCAACAAAACGGCACCGAGGACAACAACATAGTCGTGGATGCGGACCCCGCAACGCCCTATTTCACCGATGACGACGACACTCACAACCTCACCTTCAGCGTTGTAGACTATGATGATAATGCTCTCCAAAGCGCGGTCCTCAGCGGTGATACGCTCACCCTAACTCCGAAGGCGAACTGGTTCGGCTCCACGGAAGTCACCATACAAGCTACGGATAGCGCGGGCCTGAGTGAAACGGGAACATTCACCGCCTATTTCGCACCCGTGAACGACGCTCCTACGGACCTTTCGCTGAGTAATAGTTCGGTGGACGAGAACAAGACTCCAGGGTCCACCGTGGGTACGTTTTCCTCGGTTGATCCGGACACGGGCGATTCTCACACCTACACCTTCGTTACCGGAACCGGAAGCACGGATAACGGGAAGTTTTCCATTGATGGAACAACGCTCAAAACCTCGGCCGTGTTCGACCACGAGACGAAGAATTCCTATTCGATTCGCGTGAGAACCACGGACGGCGGCGGCGAGTATGTTGAAGAAACCTTCACTATTTCCGTCAACGACGCGAACGATGCGCCGACCGATATCGCCCTGAGCAAGTCTAACGTGGACGAAAACGGTTCGTCGGGTACAACGGTAGGCAACCTCACGGCACAAGACCCGGATTCAGGGTCTACCTTCACGTACGCGCTCATCGACAATGCGAACTATGCGGATAACAGCTCGTTTCAGATCGTCGATAACCATCTCCAAACAGCGATGGCGCTCGATTTTGAATCCAAGAGTTCCTATTCAATCAAAGTGCAGGTAACCGACAACGGCGGAGCGACTTATTGGGAAACCTTCACCATATCGGTCAACAACACGAACGACGCTCCGGTGATCGTCGGCGGGATAAGCCTATCCCTCGGGTCCATCGACGAAGATGATACGAGCAATGCCGGAATGCTTATCCGAGACCTTATCGCGGCGGGCGGAGGCGGTGACCCGGTAACCGACCAAGACGCGGGAGCTTCCGAAGGAATCGCGGTTACCGGTGCGGACACTTCCCACGGATCATGGGAGTATACGATCGACGGCACCACATGGCGTGCACTGGGCACGCCGGCCGACACGGCGGCACGTTTGCTGGCCGCGGACGCCGATACTCGGGTCCGATTTATACCGGCCGCGGATTACAACGGATCCATTACCGATGCCTTGACTTTTCGGGCCTGGGACCGGACGACGGGAGCCAACGGCGGCACTGCGAACGTAACGGTCAACGGGGGCGCCGCCGCCTTCAGCTCCGCTTACGATACCGCCGGCTTGACGGTGGATGCAGTGAACGACGGGCCGACCGACATATCGCTGAGCAACGACACCATCGGGGAAAATGCGGGCCTAAATGCCGTTGTGGGCAACTTTAGCGTTACCGATCCCGACGCGGGAGATTCGTGGACCTACTCTTTGGTAAGTGGGGCCGGCGGCGACGGTAACGGCTTTTTCAACATATCCGGAAACTCCTTAAGAGCCGATGACGATTTCGACTACGAAGGAGGCCCCACTTCGTACAGCATCCGTGTAGAAGTGACGGACGGCGGCGGCCTGAGCCATGAAGAGCAATTCACCATCCACGTGGCCGACGTCAATGAGACACCCACGGACATAACGTTGAGCAACGACAATGTGGCCGAGAATGCCGGCGCAAATGCGGTCGTGGGAACGTTGGGCGCATCCGATCCGGATGCGGGAGATACAAGGACCTACTCTCTGGTTAGCGGTGTCGGCGACGACGGCAACGGGTTCTTCAACATCTTGGGGGACACTCTTAGGGCCAATGCGGATTTCGACTATGAAGGCGTATCGGCTTCGTTCAGTATTCGTGTTGCGGTGACGGACGGCGGCGGTTTGAGCCGTGAAGAGCAATTCACCATCCACGTGACCGACGTCAATGAATCACCCACCGACATCGCCTTGAGCAACGACGATGTCCCGGAAAATGCCGGCGCAAATGCCGGCGTGGGCACGTTCGGCGCATCCGATCCGGACGCGGGAGACACAAAGACGTACTCCCTGGTAAGTGGTGTGGGCGATGACGGCAACGGCTTCTTCAACATCTTCGGGGACACTCTTAGGGCCAATGACGACTTCGACTACGAAACCGGCCCAACGTCGTACAGTATCCGCGTTGCGGTAACGGACGGCGGAGGTCTGACTCACGAGGAACAGTTCACCATCAATGTTACCGACGTAAACGATCCACCGGTTTTGTCGGATCTCGGCGGGACCCTTGGCTACACCGAAAACGATGGGGCCGGGGTGATCGATGCGGCCATAAGCCTGACGGATGCGGACGACTCAAACCTGGAGTCGGCAACGGTTCGGATCAGTGCCGGGTACCTGAGCGGCGAAGACAGGCTGGACATCGACCCCGTCCACCTGCGGGGCGGCGTGACGGCAAGTTGGGATGCGGCCACGGGGACCTTGAGCTTGACCGGTTCGGCATCGAAAGCCGACTACGAGTTCATGCTGGAACACGTTACCTACGTCGATTCAAGCGAAGACCCCAATAGCGGTGACCGCACGGTGACATGGACCGTGAACGACGGGGACGCGGATTCCGGCAGCGCGATGAGCACTATTTCGGTCACTCCGGTAAACGATGCTCCCGTGCTCGCGGGTTTCGGCGGCATCCTTACCTATACGGAGGGTGACGGCCCGATCGTTATCGACGGGGATGTTTCTTTGACCGATGTGGACGCGGAAACCGTTACATCGGCCGTAGTACGCATCACGGGCAACTACCAAGCCGGAGAGGATGAGCTCGGGATAGCTGCGGCGCATTTGCTCGGCGGGGTGACCGCAAGCTGGGATGCCGCAACGGCTGCTTTGACTTTGACCGGCCCGGCATCCAAGGCGGACTATGCGTTTATGCTCGAGCATGTGACGTACACCGACCACTCGGACGACCCAAACACCGGTGATCGTACGGTGACATGGAGGGTAAACGACGGAATCGCCGATTCCCCCCCGGTGACAAGTACCATCGCCATCGCCGCGGTGAACGACGTTCCGGTTCTTTCGGATCTTGACGGCACCGTCACCTATACGGAGGGTGACGCACCCGTCGTCATCGACGGTGAAATTGCACTGACCGACGTGGACGGTACCGAGGTGACGTCCGCGATCATCCGGATTAACGTGAACTATCGGCCTGTGGAGGACATGCTCGTCATCGACGCGACGGATTTGACCCCCGGGGTCACGGCTGCCTGGGACGGAGAGACGGGAACCCTGACCTTATCGGGGGCCGCGAGTAAGGCGGATTACGAGTTCATGTTGGAACACGTCAAATACAACAATACCGGCAACGATCCCAACACTTTCGATCGCACGGTGACATGGACGGTGAGGGATGACGCCGGCGACCATTCCGGTACCCGGACCTCCACCATAGTGGTGGTGGGGGTGAACAACGACCTGGTTTACAGCCCGCCGCCGCCCGTCTCCACCCAGCCTCCCCAGGGTGATTCGTCGGATACGGATACGGGGTTCATTGAGATTACGCTGGGGATCGGGCCCGTGGTGCAGAATCTGATTTCGCTTATGTCCACCGCGGGATTACTCCCCTCCTACCTTACACCTTTGGTGTCCACCTCGGAATCGTCGATCTTTTCCTCGATGTTGTCTCAAGCCCTGTTTTCGGAAACTGCGGAATCCGGCAAGCAGGCCTGGGCCGCTTTGACGTCCTTCGTGGACGGATTGAGCCCGTTGGACGGGACATCGGAACAACTCACCGCCTTGGAGGATTTTCTCGGAAGGCTTCAGGCTTGGCAGTCGGAAACCGGCGCTGATGACAGGTCCGTTTTGTTCAACTCCGACGCGGTGCATCTCGCCGAATGGTTCAGGTCCATCATGACATCGGCCGATACATACGCTGAAATGCAGGGACAACAAGGGAATTCGGGCGGCTCGCAACCAGGCGCTCTGATATTCAACTTGGATGAAATTCGGGTGGTCGACATCTTCAACGCGGGCCTTCAGGGTTTTCCCGCAGCAGGGATCTACGCCTCCGATTCGCCCGCAGCCATCCCCATGGCGCGGGTGTACGACCTCCGCGAGACGAGCTTCATCGAGCTGGTCGCGGCGTAGCACCTTGTGGGAATATGCTTTTCCGGTGGAAGGACGCGGTTGGAAGAAGGTCCTTCCCCGGAATCGTTTGCCGGGATGAACGAAAAATGAACCCCGAAGACAAAAAGGTACGAAGAAATCAAAAGTTGACAATTTTCAGGATGGGCGCCAACCTGCGGCATGAACCTTTCCACTCTCTTAGCATTCAACCTGAGATATTACAGGCATAATCTGCATCTCGCGTTCCTGTGCCTGGCAGGTATCGCCTTGGGGGTCGGGATTATCGTCGCGGTCGAGCTTATAAGCAATTCGGCCCTTTCGTCGTTTTCCGAGTCCATTGATTTCCTGTCGGGTCAAGCGACACACACGGTGGAGTCCGGTTACGGCCGCATAGAGGAACGCCGTTTTGCCGATATATGGAAACATCCCGCCGTCAAGGCCGCCTCTCCGGTTGTGGATGTTCAGGCCGCCACCGTGCAGACGGGAGGTGAACCCATCCGCTTCATCGGTTTGGATCCGTTCCTTTCCGGCGAATTCCGGGCCGTTACCCCGATTGAAGGGGATGAGAAGGCGCTGCATGGGTTTCTTACCTCGCGCGTGCCATCCGTTTACCTTTCCCTCGGCACTATGCTGCGCCATGGTATCAAGCCCGGCGATACCTTGTCGGTGCTCAAAGCCGGCATCGAGAAGCCGGTGGTCGTTTTGGGCGCGCTCCCCGGTTCGGACTCGATGGACACGGGGGAAAACACGGCCCTGATGGACATTGCAGGGGCGCAGGAGTTGTTCGGGAAGACGGGATACCTGGACCGGATAGACATCATAGCGACGGGGGACATCGAATCACTTATTAATGAGCTTCCGCCGGGCCTTGCCGTTACGGACCGCAGCGAACGCAAATCCACGTTCAAGGCTATGCTCTATTCCTTTCAGCTCAATCTCGGGGCTATGAGCCTCCTGGCTCTCTTCGTAGGGATATTCCTCATTTACAACTTTTCGATGTTTTCCGTATTGTCCAGGCGTGAGGACATGTCCCTTCTCCTGACCATGGGAGCGGACCACAGGGCGCTGGTGGGGGCCTTCCTCGTGGAGGCCCTTATCTTTGGAGCCGTGGGTGGGCTTTTGGGCACCCTCCTGGGGTACGCCACGGCATGGGCCGGTATAGGCCGCGTATCAAGCACCATCTCCGATCTCTACTCGCAAGTTCATGCAAGTCGCGTCGAATTGACGCTCCCCATATTACTTACCGGAATGGGGGTGGGCTTCACAGCGGTTGCTCTAGGTACCGCCTTGCCCGCGATGGAAACCGCTATGACCCGTCCCATACTGGGAATGAAACGTCAATCCATCGAGGACAGGACCCATCATCTCAAAGGGCGGTTGTTCATTGCGGGGTGGGTCTGCTTCGCCGCATCCGGGATAGCGGTTTGGGCATCACGCTATTCCATATTCTGGGGCTTCGCCGCGGCGTTCGCCATGACCGTCGCCTTTGCCCTGTTCACCCCGTCCATCGTATCGTTCTCCACCCATTACCTCGGCTTGGCGCTGCGGAAACTCTTCGACGCGCCCGCATCCTACCTTGCGGCCCGTACCATCAGGGCATCCCTCAGCCGTGCGGGCATGGCGGTTGCCGCCCTGGCCGTGGCCCTTGCCATGACCATCGGGGTGGACAATATGATTTACAGTTTCAGAGAATCGGTGAACTCGTGGCTTGAGGGGGCCCTGCAGGGAGATCTTTACATATCGCCGGCTACGACCAGGTGGGGACATCCACTTCCGGACGAACTTATAACCATGATGAAATCCGACCCGAGGATAGCCGCGGTGGAACGCTATTCCACGTATGACATGCGCTTCGAGGGTAAACCGATCAAGCTGCGGGTGGTGGACGCGGATATTCTCAAGGATCGTTCCAAGTTTCACTTTCTTAAGGCCGGTCCGACTCCGTGGGACGACATTATCCAGGGCGGCCTGTTCATCTCCGAATCCCTTTCATACCGTTTCGGCCTCGATGTCGGCGATCGGCTTCGTCTGTTTACGCCCGACGGCGAGAGAGCTTTTTCCGTTGCGGCCGTGGTACGGGACTATTCCTCGGACCAGGGTGCCGCACAAATCCACCGCGAGGTGTATGAGCGCTTCTGGAAGGATACGCGGGTGCAGTCCGTCGCGGCGTTTCTACGACCGGGGGAATCGGCTGAAGATGTGCGAACATCCATAGTTAAGGCTTTTCCGGGTTTGGAGCGGACGGTGGTATCCAATGCACGCATGAGGGAGAACGTGTTCGTGATCTTCGACAAGACCTTCGCCCCCACATCAACCTTGAAAGGGGTTTCGTTGATGGTGGCTTTGCTGGGGGTGGCCACAGCGCTTATGGCGATCCTGATCGAAAGAACGAGGGAGATGACCGTGCTCTCGTATCTCGGTCTTACCGTCGGGGAGTTGGGTGCGATCAACGTCTATCAAGCCCTTATCATGGGCTTGCTCGCGTTTGTTGTTGCGGTCTTTTGCGGGACCATCCTCACTTACATCATAATCTACGCGATCAATTACCGGTCCTTCGGCTGGTCCATCGACGTGCTTATGAATCCCGGGGTATTCGCAAAATCTTTCGGCCTAACCGTGGCCGCAAGCCTGGCATCATCGTTGTATCCGACATATCGTTTGGTAAAATCACGGATCGGCCGGTCCATGCAGGAGGAGTGACGTCGATGGGAGGTTCCCTCCGGGGTTATAGCCCAATGCTGTTGACTTAAGCCCCGCGAATGATAGGTGGACCCCTTCGGGGTCCCAGACCCCGTTTTCGTTTTTGTGCCGGCTTCCGTGGGCTTAAGCCCACGGCTACCATTGGTCGGTCCCTTCGGGACCAGGAGGCGTGCCTCCGCGCGGCCGCATGCATTGCCTGCCCTGAAGGGGCAGCCCAAAGGTAGCCACGGGTTTTAACCCGTGACGACGATGCCTTTCAAACCCCGTCTTCGACCCCGAAGGGGTCGCCCGATTGTCTCCATTCATTGGCCGGAACCCTAAGTCAACAGCATTGGGGTTGAAACCCATGGCTACCCATAGGTGCGCCCATGTGGGCGCCAAGAGTCCCCGAAAGGCGTGGGAT
>JAZDOF010000681.1:0-4529 GCA_043799015.1 Pseudomonadota bacterium
TCGGCAGCACGAAGAAGAGCTGATCACCAAGTCCTACGTGTTCTCTCCGAAGGACGCCGGCGTTAGTGACGGGGAACCTTGTGCGGCTTTCATCAGCTACTGCAATGATGCCGTCCTCAAGGCCCACTTCACGAAAGGGGAATGGAAGAAGATCGTCAAAGAAGTTCCCTTCAGGAAACGTTACAGATCTCTTCCTGCCGTCAAGATCGCCGGATTGGGTGTCCAGACGAAGTACATGAGGCGAGGGGTCGGATCGGCTCTGTTGAACATCACCAAACTCCTCTTCCTGACCAACAATCGAACCGGATGCGGGTTCATCACCGTAGACGCCTACAACACCGACGAAGCCGTCGGCATGTATACGAAGAATCACTTTGCCTTCATGACCGAAGGTGACAAGGACCACGAAACGCGGATCTGTACTATGACTTGGCCCATAGCCGGCGGGAAAGCCCGGCCTGGGCCTTGATGACGGTTTCGTAGGTCGCCGTATTCCGGCCTTCTTCCAATCTGCCTCGGCTTACGCCGGCGACGAGAAGGACCCCGCTTTGTTTGGCGCGAGGAATATCAGGGGAATCGAGGTCGTCTCCGACGTGCAGCTCTACCTGGATCTGAGAAACTTCCCGGTAAGAGGTGAAAAGCAGGCGGAGCGCCACCCCCGCAGTGTCATCGGGCCTTCCGCGGCCCTTGGATCATGGTGATGATGCGGGCGCAGGCTTCCGGATTTGTTGGTTTTACCGCTGCGGCACAGGAGGCATGGGGTATGGCCGATTGGGACGACACCTTTGGCTGGTATACCGAGTTTCGCGGTTCCAGGCGGAGGGGGGGAGACATTGGCCTAGCACCCCGGCCGGCCGACAAGTCTGGTGCACGATGGACACGCTGAGTCGGTGATGCCGGGAGCCAGGCGTGGCCGGAAAAGCTGGCATAGCACGAAGGCGGCACCATGAGGCGGCCGTATGATTACTACACTAATAATCATTAGGCTCAACGGGGCGGGCCACGAGATGGCCGGGCCGAAATCCGGTTGCGGGGCTGAAGTGACCTTTGGTAGGATCGCGCTTAGCCGCAAGGAGCGGCACGGCTCCAAATGAGAACAGGTCGCGTGTTTTCAAAGTCCTTCTTGCGTGCACGAAGGAGCGCACCATTTGGCTGGCCTGGATCGTGTAAATTTGAGACGGAACCTGGTTGCAACGCTTATTCAACCGACTGAGATGATTCAGGTTGATATCTACCAGACCATCATCGTGGACGCCCGACACGATGGGGCTGAGGATAACGATTCCGTCGCGTATGTCAACCAAGGCATAAAGCTGAAAATCGAAATGCCGATGGCCCTTTCACGAATGGAAGATGCAGCAAGTACTTGCGGCGTTTCAAGATCACGAAACCAATTGCGGTCATTCACATAAATAGGAGCGATCGTCTTGGAAGCACCACCCCAAGAACCTGCCGCCGAATTCTCAGTCGGACATGTAGTGTTTCTGAAGTCCGACCCCAGCATACGAGGGGCAATAATAGGCGTTCTGGAGGGCCGACCGGAGAGCCGTTTCAAGGTCTTTGTGGACGGGGATGTGCGGGTCTACTATCAATCCCAGATACAGTCCGACAACCTACGAAAAAGGAAATCCGGCTTGATAACGGTCGAGAGGTTTCATGCCCATCTCACGGCTCTGCAAATTCAACGCCCGAGCATGTCCACCCTTTACTCACTTAACTCGGCACGCGTGGATTTCATCCCTTACCAGTTTAGACCCGTGTTGAAGTTCATCAGATCGGACCGTCCCAGGTTACTGATCGCAGACGGGGTGGGGGTCGGCAAGACCATCGAAGCCGGGCTCATTCTTCGTGAACTCCAGGCAAGGCGTGACGTTCGGTCTGTTCTGGTGGTTTGCCCCCGCCCCCTGGTTACCGAGAGTAAATGGCAGATCGAGATGAAACGATTTGATGAAAACTTCACGCCTCTCGACGGTCGAGCCCTCCGGCACTGCCTCAACGAGATGGATCTTGACGGGGAATGGCCGGAGCAATACCGGAAAGTGATTATTCCATATTCCTTGTTCGACGAGACTCTACTCCATGGCAAGAAAGCCGACAAGAAAAGGGGAAAGCATCAAAAGGGCCTCTTGGATCTCGGGAGGATTTGATATTTATGGGCTTTCCGATAAGTAAGAACGGTCCACCACAAATGGAAGGTAAGCGTTCACGGCCGGCATTAAGAAGTTAACCACGACACGAAGAGAATCGGTACCGGACGCAACGGTATCAAGGTGGATGCAATTGGATTTGCTCCGGTGGAACGTTTCGACGACGCTCCTGAACAGCACCATCCTTCACAGGTCTGCAAAAACGCTCGAACCGTAATCGTTTTCGGGAAGGCCGTTCCCCGAGGCATGATTCATTCTCCAGCCTACAACCTGTTCATAATGCACCGGGCCTATCATTCCATGTATCCGTACCTCGATGAGTTGGCGCTGATGCTTTCGAACCGGATCGAAGGTAAGAGCGGACACCTGGCGGTTCCCATCCCGAGCTATGCCCCCATGGTCTTTCACGGCAGAGAACCGTGGGGAATCATCTCCCTCAAACATGCCGCGGTTGAGGCAGGTCTGGGGAGTTTCGGGAAAAATGGGCTTGTCCACCATCCGATATACGGCACACTCATCAGGCTGGGCGCCGTGATCACGAGTGCCGACATGCCGGGAGATCCCAAGTTGGATGCCTCTCCGTGCTTGGAGAAGTGCTTGGCCTGCTTAAGTGCTTGCCCGTCAAAAGCCTTCGGGGATGACGGTTCTTTCAAAAAGATGACCTGCTTGGCGAATACGATCAAACATGCTATTTATCCTCTTGCTCTACAAACACCCGAAGGGATGCGGCAGATCGAGCGTGTCGTAAACACGGCGGGATACAATTATTGGCTCGCGTGCGACACGTGTCTCAAGGTCTGCCCAAACAATCAGGGCAAAGTGTCCGATAGGGGCCAAGGCGTCCGTGCGGAGTGATTGCGTGAAACTCCCTATTCCCGATAGGGCGGCGGCAAAGTGTCGAGTTTTGCCTGCGTCGGGTCGTGTGGGACTCATGCGTTGGCCTTTTCCGGGTGAAGGGAGCTATCCTTCGCCCCTTCGGATCGTCCGCTTCCGACATGATAAGGAGGTTATCATGCGATTCAACGTGCTCAAATATGCAGTGGTTTTGTGCCTGGCAGTTTGCTCATCCGCTCTCGGCGCTGATGAGCGAGGCTTGCAGAAGCTATCCGACCACGTATACGCCTATGTCGATGTGAAGAATGCCTCGCCGGCGGGCAACAGCTTCGGAGCGAACCCAGGCCTGGTTGTGGGCCGCGATGCCGCGTTGGTGATAGACACCCTCGTGTCCGCAAAGGAGGCGGATCGTTTCCTGACCGACATCCGTAAAGTCACCGATAAGCCTGTGAAGTACGTGGTCAACACTCACTATCATCTCGACCATGCGTGGGGCAATTGCCGGTTCGTTAAGCAGGGCGCCCTGGTGATCTCGCACGAGAACGCTCGACCGAATGTACTCGAAGGGGCAAAGGCGTTGGCTGGTCCCGAACGGTTTGGGTTAACAGCCAAAGATTTGGAGGGTACGACGTTGCAAGCGCCCACGATCACATTCACGGACTCCATGACCGTTGATCTGGGGGATGTCACCGTGGAACTGCGCTATCCGGGCCCGACCCACACCAATGACAGCATCACTGCCTACGTGCCGCAAGACAAGGTGATTTTCGTGGGAGACATTCTTTTCAGTCGCTATCACCCCTTCTTGGGCGAGGGTGAACTCGGCACCTGGCAAAAGGTGCTGACCGAACTCCGGAATACCCCCGCACTGAAAATCATCCCCGGGCACGGCCCCGTGTCGGGCAAAGCTGATCTTGAGGACATGAAAACCTATCTCCGAGAGTTTGATACTCACGCGACCCGGCTTTGTGTTGGGAAGTCGGCGGAGGATGCCCCTACCATCGCTCAGGAGGTGCTCAAGCGCCTCCCGGAGCAACAACGCACGGAGATGCCGATGCTGGTGGAATTCAATTTGCGGACCAAGTACCTGCCGAAAGCCGAAACAAAGAAGTAATGGATTGCGGCTGATACTAGACGACAAGGCGGACGGAAAACCGAGACCCCGCATCTCATGCGGATCAATCTAATCATTGTTAGGCGGCACCCGCAGTCCCATCAATACACTCATCGGAGGTCAAGATGAATTGGTACTTCGTGGTTGCAGCTACGCTCGCGTTTCTTGTCGGTCTCCTTCACTCATTGTTTGGGGAGAAGCGTCAAGCCCCGAAGGGGCCGGGTGCCCTTTTCGTGATATCAGTGCCTTGACCTGATTTGGCCCGGATCTTGCTGGGTTAGCAACCGCACCTGCTTCCATGAAATCGTCGACAAACGTCTGTTCTCCGCACAGCGCGGGCAAACGCGGGCAAGGTCGAGGCTCGTGCTTTGCGTACTTCCCATGAGCGCGTAGGGTGGGCAAGGTGGGGGATGCGGAAGCCGGGCAGCATGCTC
>JAZDOF010000692.1:0-2682 GCA_043799015.1 Pseudomonadota bacterium
GTTCCGCTCAAAGGGCTTGATGACATAACCGTACGCCCCCAACTCTATGGCAAGAATCCCCGTCTCTCGGTCATCTATCGAGGTCACCATGACCACCGCCGTGTCCGGATGTAGCGTGCGCACGATGTTGAGAAGATCGATCCCGGATACCCCCCCCATCATGATGTCGGCCAGGATTAGCTCGCATTGGTACGATTCCAGTGCTTCCAAGGCCTCCTCGCCACTGGAAGCGATACGACAGACATAGCCTTCCGCCGTGAGATAACGAGCAACCAACTCGCCGATGTACGGCTCGTCATCCACGACAAGAATCCGAGCCGGTTCATTTTGGTGCATGGTCCTGATCCCTTAGAGCCTTTACCCATAGCTTGGCGGCTCTGGACAATCTTTACAAAGCGTGTACTTTGAACCTTAACCGTCTATTATTTCTTGGATATTGTTCGCGAAGCAGAAGTTCCGGAACGCGTTATTCAGGAACATTCGGAGCAATTGCCGCCAAGACGTCCAAACGTACACGTGAAAAGCAACCGACAATGGAGCGGAGCCCTGTGCCCCCCGAGGGTTCATTTCCCGGAACAGAAACCTTGGAGCCTGTCGCGCTCCTTTTCCAGCTCGTCCCTGTACCGAAGGGCCAGCCTCCAATCGTATCGAAACGAGGAAATCATTTCCGCTTTGAGTTTCATCTTGTAGGCCGGATCGTACAGATCCGCCTCAATGCCGGCAGGGGCGTTCGGGGTTTTCGCGTAAGCCGACAGTGCCTCTCTGAACTCGGTCAGCGCATCGGTCAGCGCTGCGCTGCGTATGTCGTCATCGGTGAGGTTCATGGAGGCAAGGACGGTATTCACGTAACGTTCCAACGCGGGGCATATTGACGGCTTGGCACCGGATCGTTCGACCGAGGTCGATGGGTCCGCAGATTGGGACGCACCCCAAGCGACTCCGGCCATGATGATGACGGCCATCGAAACACCGATCAACCCTAACTTACCATGTGGATTTGTCATGCGGCCCCCTTCCTTCATCCGGCAACCGTAATCGCGTACCTGGGGTAACCGGTCGTTCCGATCCCTAACGTAATCAACCATGTGGGGCTCATGGTGTCAATGTTTTTCGGCCGCGCATCGGGGCGCACGCTTGTGCCAAGGGTCTTCAAAGTGGCCGGATCGCCGGGGGAGGGACTCTTTCCAAAAAGGTAAGCGTCCGCCACGACCTATTCGTTACACCCGGAAAACCAAACCACAAAGTCACCAAGACAAAAAGGAAAAGGGAAACGGTATTACCCGGTCCCGAACACAAGCCGTCACTCGCGACACTTGTCGCACAACCGATTGGAGCCGATATCCCAGCTTTCGAATGGAGTGTTGCAGTTAAGGCACAGAGCGGCTCCCGGTCGCAGGAGAGGCAGACCAAACAGGGCTCGCAATTGATTTACCGATCTGCTCCAAAGCTCCCCTTCCGAATCGTTTTCGCATTTCCTGCGAACCCTCCAAGCGCGGACGCACTCATTACCGCCGCAGGTTGGTTGATCGCTCCTTCGCGTTACTACCACCGTGCGGCATATGGGGCATTGCAGCTCTTTGGGTTCGTTTCGCGTTCGTATCCGGTGACGGTGCCTTTTTGCGGCACGGTTGCACTTGAGTGAGCAATAGACCTGCCGGCTCCTCGTACGGAGGAAAGGGGTGCCGCACCATTCGCAACCGTCAGGTGCGAGGTTCGATCCTCGATTTCCCACGCCTGCTTCCGCAAGATCATGTACCGTCATACGCTCACCCCACCCTCTTGCGAATATCGAATTCAACGGCCGCGGGGGACATTCCCGATATCCAACGGCCTTCCAGCCTTACGGTCCGGTCCTTGGCCCATGACAGCCTACGCAAGAGGTAGCTGCACCCGACGATGTTCCCATACTTGGATCTGTTGAGCTTTACGGCACCGGGAGCGACTTCGTTCGGCATCGGCTCCAGAACGAACTTGTTCGGCTGATCCGCATCCACAAGGAACCTGATGGATTTGAAATTCGTCTTGTTGGGCAGCCGCTGTCTTATCATCTCGTAAGTCTCCCGCCACAGGACCAAGCGGCTCCTTTTGCCCTGGATCGAAAGGATCAGCCTACCCGTGTTTCGCCTCGATCGTATGTCCCGCACCACCTCGTATGCCATCTCTATCCCTCCTGTTCAAAAGAATATCGTTATATACCGGTAGCCAAAAGTTTAGTCCGAAACAGCCAAATCCCCCCCACCCCCCTTTACCGGGAGCCCGGTAAGGGGGGGCCGCAATGCCGCATGGGGACGCATGATTACCCCCCTTTTGTAAAAAGGGGTTAGGGGGGATTTATCCTCAGAAGCTAAGACGATGTCCGAGCCCTCAAACGGACATTAATCTGGGCTACCGCTATATAGGGGTCCGCCGCTGTCCGCGTAAGGCCTACGGCCTGGATACGGAACTCGGAAGGGGTCACCGGGGACTCCGGAAAAAACGATTGCAATTCGGCCGCCATGATGCCATCCTATTGGATTATGCAAAAGGATTTGAAGGTCCCCGACCCGGGCCTTCCCATCAAGGCTTCCATCATCATGTGCGGGAGAATTCTTATGAGCCTCAAAGGAAAGGTTTGGAAATTTGGTGACGACATCAATACCGACGAAATTATTCCGGCCAAGTATCTGAATACGGCCGATCCCG
>JAZDOF010000696.1:0-2533 GCA_043799015.1 Pseudomonadota bacterium
CGAGTAGGAACGTGATTCCGAACTCACACCAGGCTGCAAGCGGTGGAAAACTCCGCTTTGCCAAGGCGAATGCAGCAAGCAGGAGTATGACGATCGCCGGAATGAACCATACAGTCCGCCCCGGCCCGATTGATGCACCAAGGAAGAGAAGGGAGAGAGAGCAGGCGAATCCGAGGATTGAAGGCGCTATGCGCCTTCTCCACTTGCGCTCACCGGTTTGTGGTTCTGCACTCATCGTCATTTTCTGACACCGAGTAGAGTAGAACCGTTGTGCACACGCTGTCGTCTGGCGGATTGGCCGGTTGTCCGGCCGCCCAGTGTCCTTTATGCGCCTGGGTGGGCGCCCACGTCCAGCATGATTCCTCCGGCCCCCTCATCAAACCGTACGTCGGGTTTTCCCCAGTACGGCTTTCCGACGACCTTCCCCGTGCGTTTATCAGCAACCGTTGTCGTTGAAACTTATGCGTACGCGAACTGGTAAAGTCCCGGCCGGGCAAGCACCTTGCCTGAGAGCCTTCCCAAGCCCCTCGTTTCCGCGTTATGCTTCCGCTTCCAGAATATCCGTAGCCGATCCCGCACGAACCCGTTCAACTTCACGATCCGTTTGCGCTGGGCATCCGATGCCTTGTGATAGTTATCCCATCCCCTCAGCACTGGATTCAAGTCAGCAATCATCTCTTCGAGACTCATGCTGTACCGTCGCCCAACTACATTCCGAACCTTTTCCCGGATTCGTTTCATAGACCGGTCTGATGGCCAGACTCGGCAGTGTTGCTGGTGCCTCGTCCGTGGGTTCTTGATCTGCCTCAGTCGGATATGCTCGCCTAAGAAGTCAAAGCCGTCCTCTGCCTTCACCACCCGCGTTTTCTCTGCGTTCAGTTTCAGCTTCAGCCGATTCAACATTTCTTCGACGCGTTTCCGCACATATGGCCCTGCTCCCCACGTCGTCACCACCAGATCATCCGCATATCGCACCAATGTTCCTGACAATCCACTTAACTGGAACATCTTGTCGAAACTATGCAGATAGATGTTCGCCAACAGCGGGCTGATCACACCCCCTTGCGGCGTTCCCACTCCCACCGATTCGCGGAACGTCCCGTCTTCCATGACTCCGGCTTTCAGCCAGCCCTCTATTAGCCGCAGGACACGCGGATCAGCGATCCGTTTCCTGACCAGCTTCATCAGTATGTCATGGTCAACGTTATCGAAGAACCCCTTAATATCCGCATCCAAGATAGTCGTCTGTTTCGCAAATCCAACCACCTGCACGATCTTCTTGATCGCCATCTTCGTCCCGCGCTTCGGTCTGAATCCGTATGAGCACGGTAGAAAGTTCGTCTCAAAGATCGGCTCAATGACCAGTTTGCAAGCCATCTGAACCACCCGATCGCGGATGATCGGAATTCCCAGCGGTCGCTTATCCGGTTTGCCTTCCTTCTCGATCCAGCATCGCTTCACTGGCATCGGTCGGTATCGGTTCTGCTTCAATTCCCGGCGTATTTCCGCCAAGAACGTCCGCACCCCAATTCCTTCCTCTATGCTCTCGAAGTCCTGCTCGTCAATCCCCGGCGCACCGTCGTTCGCCCTAACCCGCTTCCACGCTTCCACCAGTACATCTCTACGATAGATCTTGTCGTAGAGCGCTCCGAATTTCCTGCCTAGCGACTGTTTCGCTACGCGGGATAGTTTGGATTGCAGAACTTGGACTTTTTCTTGCACGTTCATAGCATTGTCAACTTCGGTTGACGCACTCATGCATCCCTTTCCTGCGTCCAAACTCGGTCGAAGTATGGCCTTACGCTCGGAGCAGGTTTTGCTGTCCTGCACGTCATCACTTCAAGGCCACTCCGACTACCTTCCGCCCATAATGCCTCTCTTGCCGGTTTCACCCAACTTGAGATGCGTTTACCGCCGTCGGATACGGCGGAGTCGGAAGGTTCTCAGGTCCGATCTCCCGTCCTCTTTCCCTGCATGCCGTTGACCTTACCCCGGGTCCCCCACCGGTGCACTTGCCCTTTTCTTCCCGGTAGGCATTGGCCTTCCCCAAAAACGTACGGGGTCGGCGTGTATCTCCGCTCTCGCGGAGTTTATCCCGCATCCGGACTCTTCCAGTTATACTCGCCCGGTCTCAAGCTCACGAGGCTGCACCCTTCATTTTCTTATTACGGCCTGCAGGTTTGGCCGGCACCCCTGACTGGATTCGCGGCACCGTGTCGGGGCAAGTTCCGCCCAGGTGTTACCACCCAAACGCGCCCCCAGCCTACATATCCCCAAAGGCAATTGATATGGCGGGCTCCTTTCATCCCGCTAGTAAACGGTTTCGTTACCTCATACACGTCAACGCTCTCCATTTTCAGAAACCGCGCGCGGTTTCTGAAATATGTGAGCAGCGTCTTGTTCGACTTTCATTGAATTCAATCCGCAAATTGCTGGAAGAGTTCTTCCACATTGAGGTCTGCTGGTGCGTAATGATTGCGATATCCAGCAGGAATGGTGGCAAGATCAACAGTGCCGGTTGGCATCTGTATAT
>JAZDOF010000716.1:0-14413 GCA_043799015.1 Pseudomonadota bacterium
GGCGATGACTTGATCCGAAAACCGGAAACGGTCGATTTCGACCAGGTGTGGCGATTCGCGAAGATCCTCGTCCCTGAACTGATACTAAAAGCGGCGGTGCTGGTCCCCCGAAGCGTACGCGAGCAATGATCGCCTTCACCGGTAGGTGGGTCCCATGGGCACCTCCCCCGGAGATATTCACCTCTTTGAGCACGCTTTTGTATAGTGTCACGCGTTGAGAATTGCGGGAATCCTGAACGGTTGAGTGAATCGAAACAAACATCCGTAGGGGCGGGGTTCATCCCCACCCGTTCCCTGGATGCCGACGGTAAGCCGCCCCTACGTTACTTTGGTTCCGCCAGCGGTCAGCGTTGGGGTCCGTGGATCCACGGTGCCATTACTCCGAGAATGAGATTGAACGGATTTAAAAGTGAGGGGTTGTGGTCGAGGGGAACATAGGGATCGTGACCAACGGGATAACAGGCCGATACGGGCGGGTCGGGCGGGGCCGCGTACCTCGGAAGGCAGCTTATGCATCCGCCGGTGCATAGCACGAAGGCGACAAGAACAATCAATAAAATAAATCTTGAATAAGTCCTCAAGAGTCTAACCCGCGAGTCGAGAATTGCCGTATTCTAGCGCATTCGAACCGATCCGGCAACACAAAGATGCCGGGTCCGTGTAACCATTCACTCTTGTGGGGCAGGCTTTCCAGCCTGCCGAGGCTTTTTCCAACAAAATTCGCAGGCTAGAAAGCCTGCGCCACGTTGAGATCGGATTTTCCCGCTCGTAACTGAATGGTTACCGGGTCCGTTACCTGAGCTGAAAAAGCTCCGCAGCGCCCGGAGACATGGAAACTCGGTCCTCCGCGTCGATAATCAGACAGTACACTCCCGGCATCGACTCCGCCAGCTTAAGCCCTTTCTCCGTACCCAATACGAACACCGCGGCGGCAAGCCCATCAGGAATGGTCCTATCGGACGTCATGATGGTGACCGACCGAATTCCCTCCACGGGATAGCCGGTCTTGGGGTTCAGTATGTGGTGATAGCGACGATCATCCTTGATCAAGAACCTTTCGTAGTCACCCGAAGTGACGATGGAACGGTCTTTGAGCTCCACTACAGCCCTTATCGCCCGCCTGTCCCGAGGGTCCTGCACCCCTACGCGCCAGGGCTTGCCGGGCTCTTTCTCGCCGACCGCGGTAATGTCGCCCCCCGCGTTTATAAGCGCGGCCGGAATGTTGTGCCTCGCAATCACCTCCACCGCTCTTTCCAACGCATAGCCCTTGGCGATTCCACCCAGGTCCAGGGACATCCCTTCCATCGGTAATTCGACCGTTCCGGCGGCCTCATCGACCTTAACGAGGTGCCAACCGACCTTTGGAAGCGCCTCCCTTATGTGCTCCGGCTCCGGCACACGGGGTTCTCCTCCGCTGAATCCCCACATCTTGGTCAAAGGGCCTACCGTCGGGTCAAAGGCACCATCGCTTCTGCGCGAAATGTCGAGAGCGCGTCGTATGATGGCCAGCAGTTCCTTGTCGCACTTCACCGGCCCTTTTCCCGCGGCATCGTTGACTGCACTCAATGCCGACGCCTTATGGAACGAGGTCAACTCTTCAACTCGTTGAATCTCGCGCATAACGGCCGCGGCGGCCTCTTTGGCCGCGTCATCCGGACCGGCAAGGGATACCTCCACGAATGTTCCCATCAGCAAACGGCCCGACTTGTGCAAAGACCTAGATTGTTCGCAGGAGCAAAGGACAATGATCGGGAGAAGCAGACTCACGAGGAAAGCCGGCTTGTACCGGTTGCGGAAAGTAATGTCCGTTTGTAGGCACATGAGTCCTAGGAGCCTCCGAAGAAAATTTCCACCTCCGTCCTTTAGACCTGGGAGGGATGAAGCCGCTCTCCGCGCCGGCTTGCCGGCCCTGGAAAATCAAACCACGAAGGCACCAAGACACGAAGGAAGATTTGAAATGATTAACAAATACCGACTGACTTGCGGATCGTGCCCACCTGTCAGTGAAAGCGGGCGCTTGGTCCCGCAGAGGCCTGAAAGATATTAGCCTTTGATTTCTTTGTGCCTTTGTGTCTTCGTGGTTAATTCCTCATCTATCGCGGTGAACGATTACAGAACCGTGATAAATGCGTTCGTTGTCTTTTTGGGGTCCATCCCGTTTGGTCGGGAACATTCGTCAAACGCCATATGCCGATGGGCTTTCAAACCGGTGAGGGCCGAAGGGCCCCGTCGCCGACCCAAGCCTTAAGCGGGGAGGCAACTCAAGGAAACCGGTGCAATATCATGCTTTCGGCTCATGTATCCGGGGAAGCCGTTGTTTGTTTCGATTCCAGGCGGCTTGCGGCCAGCCTCAGCGGTACGATCATGGTGAAAAACGGGAACATGTACATCGCTGCCAAGGTAGGTGAAAGCGGTCCGAAGTACTTGGACGAGAACACTATGACCAAAACATTGTTCATTATGCCCAGCCCCACGCTTGCCGCGAGTCTCTCGCTCAAACCGGCCCCGCGCCCAAGAAGAAGACCCGTTGCAAAATACACCGCGGACAAAGCGTAGGCCAACGCAACGGAGACGACCAACTCGACGGGATTTCGGAAAAAGAAGTCTGAATACTTGGAGAAGACGCCAAGGTTGATGATGCCGAAAAAGGTCACGGAAACCACATACTGGGCGGACACTATCCTTTCGATAACGCTCGGCCGACACCTCCGCAGTAGTATGACGGCCGCCATGGGGATAAATATCACCATTGCCAGGAGCCGCATCATGACCTCTAACGGAATTACGATTTCAGCTCCGGCAAGGGCTTTGACCAGAACGGGGAGGGTGAAGGGGACAAGTACGGAGCTCACTATCACCATGCGAAGAACAAAGGGGACGTCCGCACCCACCAGTGTGGCGATAAAAGGGGCCACAACCCCCGTGGAGATCCCTGAAAGAAGGAGCACCGGCACCGCGTAATCGGGCAGCACGAGCTTGGTCAAGTAATAGAGGCCGGCGGGCAGTACGAGCAGCTTCATCGCCACGAGCCCGGCCAAGCGCGTTATCATGGGGCCCGAGGTATTCAATAGGACGCTGAAGTCGATCCTAAGAAAGCTCAAGAACAGAAGCGTCATCATGAAGTAAACCAGTACGGGCTGAAACGGAACTCCCAATTCCGGCACCAGTACCCCGGCCGCCGCGCTCGCGAACACAACCGTGAAAAGAATAACATCTCGAACGCCGTTCATTGTGGTGCCGTCGGGCCTCCCACCCATACGCGTTCATGAGGCATGGAAGGGCCGATTGCCCCGCGTCGCTCGGGAATCGAAACTAGGCCCATAGGTACAGCCCGGTGGCCTCGTCGAACTTTCTCGTGCCCACCGGTCCCGGAACCGGGACGGCCATGAGTTCGGCCGCGAAAATCTCACTTCCGGACGTCAAGTGTCCTCCGACGCAACCGAAGTCCTCTCCCGACAGGATCATGTGGGCATGCACGAAAGTGTCCCCATCCTTTTCCGAGACGTTGCCCATGCAGGCCGCTATTTCTCTCAAGCCGTCGAAATCCCGGGAAACATAGCGGCGCTGTACGTCATCGTAGTACGCAAGCGTCGCCCTCTTGAGCGCGCCGATAACCGTGAAATGTGCCGATTTTATCCCTCGCTCTCGGAAAACGCGGGTCAGGGAATCCAACAGGTCGTCCCCTTTGGGCAAGCGCAGCAGAAAGGCCTGTTCCATGGTGCATCGTTCCTTTCCATGAGATGGGCACGCACGTTTTCCGGCATGCAGGCCGGTTCCGAAGTCGCCGACCATTCGTGTATATTGTCGATGAGTCCGACTATGGCGGGCACATTATCCCGTTTATCGAAGACTGCGCAAGAGGTAAGCCATGAAAAAGGGCTCATGTCATCATTGCGGGCGGACGATCGAGGTGGTCGAGAAGGTATTTCGCAAGGATACCTGCCCGGCCTGCGGGTCCGATCTGTATTGTTGCTTGAATTGCGTCGACTACGACTCATCGGCCCCGCGTCAATGTCGTGAATCGCAGGCGGAAGGCGTTTCGGTCAAGGACCGTCGCAACTACTGCGACTATTTTGTCATACGGGAAGGACATCAGGGTACGGGAGGGAAGGACAGAGCCGACGCGGCACGTAGGAAACTCGAAGAGTTGTTTAGGCGATAAATCCTGATTCCCCTCTTGTTTCGCATTAGTGTTGATGATTTATACAGCAGTGATGTGATATAATAGTTCAATAACCGTGGAATCATTTGGGCCTCAGGCCCTGTACCCCTAATTCTTCCGATTTTCCGGGATCCATATGGGTGCGCGCTCAATCAGCTTCAAGGAAGTTTTGCGAGACATTCAAAAAGGAATGTCCGACAGCTCGATTATGGCCAAGTACCGGCTTTCTCCCGTGGGGCTCCGCAGCCTTTTTTCCAAGCTGACCCAAGTGGGAGCGCTCGATGATCGAGGCAGTTGCGGGTCGGATACGTCCGGAAAGCGAATCCCCGTAAAGGAAATCCTCGTCGATATCCGGGCCGGTCTTAACGCGGACGAGCTTATGATAAGGCACGGCCTTTCTTGTGACGCGTTGGAGTTCGTTTTCCGAAAGCTGGTGGACCTCCGGTTCATCGAAAGCCATCGTTTACCCATCCTGGAAGTAGGGCTCCGGACGCCGAGCGGATATGCCGAATTCCGTGAATTGGAGCGTCACGTGGTGCGTTTCGAGACCTTGGTTTGCGACGCGGCCAAGCCCGAACTGCAAGGAAAGTTAAGAGACGTCAATATTGCAGGGGTTGGGCTTGTCGGGTTGAGATCTCAAGTGTCGGAGACGAGGTCCTTCGTGGTTCTGGGCGATACGTCCGGTGGGATCTGTCCTTTTCAATTTCAAGCGGTATGCCGCTGGTTCCGCATAGAACAAGACACGGGTCTGTGGCGCGCAGGGTTCCTCATCACGGATATTTCCGAGGACGCGTTGCACGAAATGGGGGAACTGATAAGGCTTGCCGTTATCGGTAACGGTTAAGCCGGAAGGGTTTCGTAAGGCCGACGACCCGTCATATTTCCAACTTACTTATGTCTATTGCGGCCGAGAGACGCTCGCGAATCTTTTCACGGGTCGTGGCGACGTAAAAGCTCACGGCGGGCGTGGGAGTATGCAGGGCCGCCAAGTATGTATTATTCTTGCACGCCAATACCACCAGACGCGCCTTCTTGGTTTGTGACTTGGTCTCACGGCCGAAATTGGCATTGAATGCCCGTTCTTCCAAATAAGCCGCCCAGCCGTGTTTTGAAATGTACTTGAGGGCTTCTTCTCGACGGTTTTTTCGCTCGCCGCCACTCAGGTCGACCATCTCCACCGGTCCCCTAAAAATGAGTTCTTCGGCCGTAAAAGAGTATTTCTGCCCACGCAGCACGATCTTGAGTTGTGCGCCCTTTATGTTTTCACGTTTTGTTGAAAAAAGCCGAAGTACCCACGGGTGGTCTTTTTCCGGTTGGTCAATTACGTAAGTGTCGATATGCGTCGTTGAAGACGAGGGAGGTGCCCCCGCGGAAAAATCCAGGTCATCCACGGTATCCGACACGTCCACGGTATCCTTACCCGATTCGTCCGCGGGCGCCACGGATGTTTTCCTGGCCTTCCACCTTCGGTATTCCTCCTTACTGAACGCACCGTCCCGGATCATCCGCACCAACAACTGCTCGAACTGCTCCAGTCCCAGACCGTATTTGGTCAGCAGCTCTTTGGTGCGCAGGCCTGAGCGCAGGTCCTTGACGATGTCTTCAATGCGGATTCTCATGTTGACGCTTAGGGTCTATTGTCCGGCTTATCGATGATACTCAGCATGGGGCACGGACCCGGTCCGGTCCATTAACGCCCGATACGAAATTTCATGGTATCATATAATCACGTCTGCGGACAATCTTCGAGGGGTGCCGTGAGAACTCATCCGGACTGCTTGCCTTGTTTCATCCGCCAAGCCCTTGAGGGGGCCAGGCACGTCACGAAGGACGAAGACCTCCAAGAGAAAGTAGTACGCGAGGTCCTATCCTTGGCGGCAACGTGTGACGCGGACCGACCGCCCCCTTTTATGGGCGGGATGATTCACGCGACCATTCGTCGGCTGACCGGGATCGCCGACCCGTACGCGGAGGCCAAAGATATATGCACCCGGAAGGCGCTCGACATGTATCCCGGTCTGGAAAAACAATTGCTTGCATCCCCGGATCGCCTTGAAACCGGGATTCGTCTGGCCATCGCGGGCAACTCCATGGACTTCGCCTTGAACGCCACGGTGGAGGACGCGTTGGTGCGGAACGCCATAGATGACAGTATGTCCGACGATATTTCCGGCACGGTAATGGAGGAATTCCGGCGCGCCCTGGCCGCTGCGGGTGAAATCCTGTACCTTGCCGACAACGCGGGCGAAACGGTATTCGACCGTCTACTCCTTGATCAATTGCCGAAGGATAAAATCACTTACGTGGTCAAAGGCGCGCCCACCATTAACGACGCCGTGTTCGTGGACGCGCAACGGGCCGGGATAACCGATGCGGTCGCGGTTATCGACAATGGTTCGGACATGCCCGGCACGATCCTGGATACCTGTTCGGAGAGTTTTTGTCGAAGGTTCGACGCGGCCGACATGATCATCTCCAAGGGCCAAGGGAACTTCGAATCTCTAAGCGACGTAACCAAGAATATCTTCTTCCTTTTCAAGGCCAAATGCCTACCCGTTTCCCGCCGCTCGGGACGTGACGTGGGCCGAACGGTATTCATTAAATCCACGGCCGTTGAGACTCCAGAAAAGAAAAAAACATACGGCCGCAAGGCACATTGACAGTGCCGACAAGCTCCTGTACAAGAAAATACATGAACGCGCACAACACTTCTCACATCAGGTTCCTCATGGGGAACGAGGCTATCGGCCGAGGGATCATCGAAGCCGGGTGCGGCGTGGCAGCCGCGTACCCCGGGACGCCGTCCTCGGAAATCCTTGAATCGCTGATCCGTTGGAAGAAGGAGCTCGACCACCCCGTTTACCTCGAGTGGTCCATCAACGAAAAGGTTGCGTTCGAGGTCGCGTACGGGGCCTCGCTTGCCGGAACTCGCTCGGTCTGCGTCATGAAGATGGTTGGGCTTAACGTTGCCTCCGATGCTGTACTCAGCGCCGCATATTTAGGCGTTCGAGGGGGGTTGGTCGTTGTGGTCGCGGATGACCCCGGACCGCATTCCAGCCAAACCGAGCAGGACAGCCGCTTCTTCGCGTGGTTCGCCAAGGTGCCGGTTCTTGATCCGAGCACTCCTGCGGAGGCTCGTACAATGGCGGTAAGGGCGTTCGAGCTGTCCGAGAAGTACGAAGTCCCCGTAATTCTACGACCTTGTCTCAGAGTATGTCATGCTCGTCAGAATGTACCCCTGGGCGAAGCGCAATCAGTAGCGAATGTCGGCGCGTTCAAGAAAAACTGGACCAGGTGGGCGGCAATCCCCCGATACAGACTGATCCTACATGAAGAATTGAATAGGAAGCTGCAAAGGATCAGGATGGATGAACCCGAGGTCCAGCCACGGCTTATCGCAGGCCCCTCGGGCGGTCCCGTCGCCGTGATAACCTCCGGCTCGGTTTCTTCCCACGTACGCGATGTTGTGGCCGCGGATTCAAGGTTGAGCCATATTGCGGTCTTCAAGGTCGACATGCCTTACCCCGCGAACGAAGAGGCCCTGCAAAAAATCGTCGACACCCACGACAGCACCTTGGTCGTGGAGGAAACCTATCCGGTTCTCGAATTGCAGATAAGGGACCGGCGCAAGGTGGTAGGGAGAACTACCGGGCTGGTGCCTTCCCAAGGGGAATTGGTGCCCGAGCTGGTGGAAGATCTAATATTGTCGGCAGCTTGGCTAACGCCGGAGCAAAGGCCGCAGGTTTCGGTCAAGCCGAGGCGTCCCACCCTATGCCCCGGTTGCCCTCATCGTTCGGCCTTTTTCTTGATCCGACAGGTTTTCGACAACGCGATATACACCGGCGACATCGGCTGTTACACGCTCGGAATAAACATGAAGGCCGTGGATACATGCCTTTGCATGGGAGCATCCATCGGAATGGCCGGAGGGATGTCACGGGTGGCCGGAGACGGCGAAGAAACGCCCATTGTGGCCACTATAGGTGATTCCACATTTTTCCATGCGGGGGTTCCGGCCCTTATCAACGCGGTACACACCAAGGCGAGGTTCGTGCTGGTGATACTGGATAACGGCACCACCGCCATGACCGGCGGGCAACCCACTCCGGCCCACCTGGAACTGGCGGACGGAAGTCCCGGAGTCAAGGTGGACATCGAAGCCCTGGTGAGAGGATGCGGCGTGGGCTTCATGGAAGCAGCGGACCCTTACGATCACCGCGCCATGAGGGACGCGCTGGAGAGGGCAAAGGATCACACTCTCACCCGCGGGGCGGGGGTATCAGTGATCATAGCCCGTAGGCCTTGCGTAAGAATGCCCAATGTCGAGCTTTCTTCCACTCGGTTCACTATTGGAGACGCCTGTGATCGTTGCATGACTTGCGTCACGGAACTGGAGTGCCCCGCGTTTCACTTCGTCAAAGCCGAGAAGCGCATGGAGATCGACGAAGACATGTGTGCCGGATGCGGGTTCTGTGTTGAAGTTTGCCCAACGCGGGCCATCGAAGTGAAAGGGGCGTAGCATGTCGGAACTTATTCTTTGTGGGCGAGGGGGACAGGGCGTCGTATTCCTCACCAAGCTGATGGGCCAAATACTGACCGAGGAAGGCCGGGACGTGGTATCAAGCGAGACCCACGGCATGGCGGTACGCGGAGGATCCATCAACAGTCACCTGAGAATCGGCTCGTTCTCATCACCGCTCGTTCGACAAGGCCACGCGGACTTTCTCGTATCCCTGGACGCGACGGAAACCGACAACAATCGGCATTTGCTCAAACCCAACGGTATCGTGATCGAGAATTCGACGCTTGACGATGAACCCAACGTCCTTCGAGTGGATGCGGGAGCACGGGCCAAAGCTTTTGGTCGAAAGCAATTGGAGAACGTTGTAATCCTGGGGTATTGCACCACGATAGACGGTTTTCCCGTCGGCACCGAAGAAGTGATCCGGCAGTTATCCAAGGACCCCAGGGAAAGGGTCCGCGACCTAAACCTCAAGGCTTTTGAATCGGGGGTGACGGCCGGGCGACGAACGTCATAGGCGGCCGGGCTGCTCGATGAGGAGGAATCGTGGCAATCGAGGAAGCGCTCTTGCATATAGCCGATCGAGTTTTGGATTTCGACGAGGCATCACTTGCGCAACTTCAGGAAAAATACTTGAAGAAGGTGTCTGATTTTTCGCCCACCCCTGAATGGGAAAGAGCGATGGTGGTTTACTTCATTATTAATTCGGTGCGGGTCAAGAACAAGATATTTAATGAAAAAGTGACAAAGACCAACGAGGCCAAGAATGCGGACAAGGCGGCCGGCACCAAATCTGCCTCGAAGAAGGCATTGAAATTAGTAAAATAACTTCACATACTCAACTACTTACTTCATGGCCCCCTCACCCGTTTGACATTCCAGTGGAAAAATTTTTACGGAACTTTTTCTGTCGTTGATTTTCTTAGACAAAAAAGATATAATGTCGTTAACATGGTGTATGCGGTTTACACCTGCCGTATGATCGTACCTTTTTCAGGTGCCGACGGCCTGCGGCTTTTGGGCCGGGAACGGTGAACCGCTCGGTGCGAAAGGAGAGTCCCCATGCGAAAAGCTTGGTTGATGGTGAGCGTAACGGCCTTGAGCCTCACTCTGTTCCAGGCTCCCTCGTATGCTCAGGCGGAATACGGGTCTAACCCCTATGGGGCCCAAGGGTCGTCATTTTATCAAACGCCGCAGGCGGGGGCCGGTCAACAGGCCTACTATCCATACTGGGAAAACTATCTTGACCAGCTTCAGCAGCAGGGTGGATACTACGCCGTAACCGGGAGTTACCCGAACTCGAGCCCCGTTACCAGCTATTACCCCGCCGAAGGAAATGCGCCGGCCGCGGAACAGCAGGCTCAACAGCCTCAGCAAACGGGAATGTACTACAATCCCGGAGATTACAACGCGGCGCAGCAGCAGGGCGGGCAATATGCCCAGCAGCAATACCCGCAACAGGCCTACCCACAGCAGCAGGCTCAACAGGGATATCAACAGCAGCCGCAGGGTCAGTACGGGCAAGCCCAACAGCAGCAAGCCCAAGCGTACGCGGATCAACAGAGCTACCAGAACCAAGCCCAGCAGGCGGCTTATGCACAACAACAGGCCGCTTACGCTCAGCAACAGCAGCAGCAGGGCTATGCCCAGCAGCAGCAAGCCGCTCCCCAGGGGCAAGGCGGCGGCGGTGACCCTATCATAGAACAGGCTCAACAGCAGGCCTATGAACGTGCCGTGGCCAGACAACGTGCAGCGGAACTGGCCACCCAGCAACAAGCGGCCCTTCAAGAGATGCAGCAAGCCAGGAACATGTTCGATCAGGCAGAGCAACGGGTCAGGGAACAGCAGGCGAGGCAGAAATCTTTTCAGGAAGAGTATAGGCGCAAGGCGCAAACGGATGCGTACGACTCTTTGAAGTCCGCACAGCAGAAGTACTACGAGCTCATGGGAGTTTCCGGCGAGTCGGGCGCCGGAGCCCCCCAGGAGATGGTGCAGGCCCCTCCGCCCGCTCAGCCGATGCAGACCCCGCCCATGCAGGCCCAGTCCTTCCCGCAGCAGGGTCAGGCCCAGGGTTATCCGCAGGCCCAATATGCCGCCCAGGCACCGGCACCGCCCGCGCAATACGCTCCTCCGACAGGCGCACAACAGCAGTACGCGGCTCCGCCGCAATATGCAGCACCGCCGCAAGCGGCTCCCGCCTCACCCCAGGTAGGAGCTACACCTCTGTATGTGCAGCAGCAGCCGCAACAGCAGCAGGCTCCCCAAAACCAGGGAAGCGGCGGGGGTTTCTGGGAGACGCTGAAGGAGATTTTCTCCCCGCCCCCGGGGTCCTCACCGAGTCCGAGACGGCTGTTGGACAAGAGCAACAACGCGGAGGAAGGCAATTACTGATTCAATTTGGTGACTGAGCTTCCTTCATGATCCGGTCCCGCACTTGTTCGCCGCGGGACCGCTTGCAAGTGAAGTATTCGGCCTGGAATCACGATGGGATTCACCGAAGATGACTGAAAACGAAGGCCGGATTGGGCCCGAAGATCGGACCGCCAATGAACCCGATTGGCCGATGTTAGGACACTTAATCAATTCGTAACCCATTACAGATACAGAGACCACGAAATCAAGGGTCCGCTATTAAGACACTTGCCCCTTTCTTCCCAACTTCTCGTTTCTGACCCCAAAGCATGCGACGGCGGCTAATAGACTGATCTCAATGCTTTTATATGACATCTCCATCTTTCTTCGGCAATTGGCATGAAGATTGCGCCCCGCTTCAGCCGAGATGACACCGGAACGGCTTGACCCCACCATTGATCCTGCGGGCAAGTACCGTGCCCAAGGAGGAGTTCAATCAATGGGGCGGTGAGCTTCCGGATGTCCAAGACCGCGGGGTAACGCAACGTAGCGCTTCTCAGCGTGACAATCTCTTCAGAGGAGGAACCGTTATGGCCGGTGCCGGCTGCGCGATCCGAGGAATGTTCTTCGACTTCGTCGACGACCCGTGGAAGCATATCGGACACGAGCAGGACGCTGCTCGCTTCACGCGGGACGGGTTGCTCGTCGTCAAGGATGGGATTATAGTGGATTTCGGCACATTCGCCGATGTCTCACCGCGCCACCCCGACCTTCCGGTTACCCATCTGCAAAACCGGCTGATCTTACCGGGGTTCATAGACGGTCACATTCACTTTCCGCAGGTCCGTGTCCTCGGGGCGTACGGCAACCAGTTGCTTGATTGGTTGCAGACCTGGATCTTTCCGGAGGAAACGAAGTACAGCGACCGGGACTACGCGCGCACTGCGGCCGGGCATTTCTTCGACGCTCTGCTGGCCGGGGGCACCACGACATGTCTGGCGTTCACCACCAGTAGCCCGGTCGCAACGGAGGAGTTCTTCGACGAAGCGGCCCGCCGCAACATGCGAGTGATCGCGGGCCTGACGGGCATCGACCGGTTCGCACCCGAGGACTTCATCATCACGCCGGATGAATTCTACACTCAGTCCAAGAGGCTGATCGAGCGCTATCACCGCAAGGGCCGCAATCTTTACGCCATTACGCCGCGCTTCGCGGTCGGCTGCACCGGGGAAATGATGGATCGATGCCGGCAGTTGAAGCAGGAGCACAACGACTGCTGGGTCAACACGCACATCTCCGAGAACCCGTCCGAGATTCGTACTGCTCACTACCACTTCCCCGGCTGCGACGACTACACGCACGTCCACGAAAAACACGGGCTGCTGGGACCGAAGTTCGTTGCCGGCCACGGGGTCTGGCTCTCGAATGACGAGATGCGACGCTTCTCCCGGGCGGGTGCGGCAATTGCGTTCTGTCCTCTTTCGAACCTGTTCCTGGGTAGCGGCCTCTTCCGTTTAGGCCGCGCCACGGACCCCGAGCACCGAGTCCGCATAGCCGTGGGTTGCGACATGGGCGGCGGCAACGCGTTCTCCATCGTTCGCGTGCTCGAGGAGGCTTACAAGGTAGGCATGTGCAACAACACCATGCTGGACGGTTCCATAAATCCGCGCGAGCAAGACCTGGCGGAGGCGGAGCGCAACAAACTATCGCCCTACCGAGCTTTTTACCTTGCCACCCTCGGCGGCGCGCAGGCCCTGTACCTCGACGACATGCTGGGCAACTTCGACAAGGGCAAGGAGGCGGATTTCACGGCCATCGACTGGAACGCCGGGCAACTTGCCATGAGATGGCACCAGTCGCTGATCGTAGAGGGCGCCGGCCCGGAAACCTTAGACCAAGCGGCGCAGTTGCTGTTCGGCGTCATGACGGTCGGCGACGACCGGAACATCGACGAAACGTGGGTGGCGGGCAAGCGCGCGTACAGTAAAGCCGGAGGACCGGAGCGCGCATAGGTCGGCGGTGTGGTCTCGGGCTTCGGGGTCTCTTCGCCGGGCCCTCATCGTTGGGACAGTTCAAGGTAAGGAGTTTGAGCGTGGAAATGCGTGTCTCTCGCGCCTCCGCCGTCGTGGTGCAACGGGTTCCCGCCGGCGGCGCCGATTGGTTCATGGAATGGCAGCGTGGCGTCACCGGGGTTGCCGAGGGCTTTGACGGCTATCGCGGCACTGATGTCTATCCTCCTACCGACAATCTGAGGGACGAATGGGTGGTGGTGATCGACTTCGATGATGAGAAGTCGCTGCAGGCGTGGTTGGACTCGCCGGTCCGAGCGGATTGGGTGAAAAAACTCCGGGCGCAGGTCGGCGACTTCGATCTGAAGGCCCTACCGGGCGGTTTCGGTTCCTGGTTTACCGGCCTCGGTCAAAGCTGCCTGGAAGTGACCCCGCCCCCGTGGAAGATGGCTTTGGCGGTCCTGCTCGGGCTCTATCCCACCGTCATGGTGCTCACGCTCTTTCCCGGACCGTACACACAGCCGTTGGGTCCGGCCTGGGCCATGCTCATCGGCAATGCCCTCAGCGTTTCCATTCTCCAGTGGGCCGTGATGCCGCTGCTGAACATCCTGCTTGCCCCTTGGTTCAAGGCGGATTCCGAACGGCGGAGAGCTTTCTCGGCCAGCGGGCTTTTCTTGATCCTTGGCCTCTTGATGGGTCTCGCTGTCCTGTTCAAACAGGTGACGGGATAGAGGAGCCCACAGTTACGCATCCATCATGATGCCGAGGCAACCCACTCCGGCCGGTCCGAATATGCGACCGGGCCACGGTTGCCGGCGATAGGCGGTAAAATATGGATCTCAATACGGTTTCTGAAGTGGCTCGTCCATCGAGAAGGGATGAGATTCCTAAATGGTGCGACTCGGATGCCTGGCTGGCCGGCGGAACGTGGCTTTTCTCCGAACCGCAAGTCGGCGTGCATCGGCTCATCGACTTGGAGGGGTTCGGCTGGAAATCGCTGCTGGTTCACGAGCCGGGGCTTACAATTGCGGCGACATGCACGATCACCCGGCTTGATGCCCTTGTCGCGCCGCCGGAATGGAGTGCCGCGCCCCTGATCCGTCGGTGCTGCCGGTCGCTGCTGGCATCGTTCAAGATATGGAACACGGCTACCGTGGGCGGCAACATCTGCATGTCCCTACCTGCCGGCGCGATGATCTCCCTGACGGCCGCGCTCGAAGGCGTGTGCACGGTCTGGAATCTCGACGGCGGCGAGCGGCACGTGCGGGTCGTGGATTTCGTCACCGGTGTTCATCAGAACGTCCTCGGACCGGGCGATCTTCTTCGCAGCATCGACTTGCCGGCATCCGCCCTTCACAAGCGAACGAG
>JAZDOF010000771.1:0-11110 GCA_043799015.1 Pseudomonadota bacterium
GGAATTCCTCAAGGTCGTTCATCCGGACGACAAGGATCTCGTGCTTCAACAGGCCCGTAAGAAACAGGCCGGATGCCCCGGACAGCGACGGAATTACTCGTTCCGCATCGTTTCCAAGTCCGGAGAGATGAAATGGGTGGAAATCTACTCACGAACCGTGCATTACAGGGACCGACCGGCCAATCTCCTGACCATGCTGGACATTACCGATCGTAAGCAATCGGAAGCGGCCCTGCGTAGAAGCGAGGAAAAGTACCGGCTACTTTTCGAACGGGCGCCGGTGGGCATAGTCTCGGTGGACGTCGATGGTCGGATCACCGAAGCGAACGAAGCATTGGCGCGTATACACGGTTTGCCTTCGGTAGAAGCCGTGAAATCGGTTAATGTCCTAAAGTACCCGCCGCTGGTCGTTTCGGGTGCGTCGGAGATGTTCCGGCGTTGTATGGAAGGCGGGGGAATTCAAGCCGGCGAGATATTGTACCCGAGCCAAGAAGGGAACGACCTGCGTTTGCGACTGATAGCGACCCCTATCAAGAATGATGACGACTCAGTCATCGGGTTGCAGGCCGTAGTGGAGGACGTGACGGAGCGCAGGCGCGCCGAGGAGTCCCTCCGGGAAAGAGAGGAACGGTACCGGGTTGCGGCCTTGATGACGGGACAACTCATTTATGACTGCGACTGCATCACGAAGCGTGTTGCATGGGCGGGCGCGGTTTCCAACATAACGGGTTACGGTACGGATGAATTTGACAAGGTAGACATGGATGCCTGGGCTGAGATGATCCACCCCGAGGACCGTAGGAGCGCGATGGACGGCCTCACGGAGGCGGGGAATGCAGCCTCTCCGTTTTCGATACAGTATCGTTTTCGCCGCAGGGACGGCGAATATGTCTGGGTCGAAGACACCGGGTCGTTTCTTGTGGGTTCCGACGGTAAACCATACCGCATTCTGGGGGCCGTGAAGGAAATTACGGAGAGGAGACTTGCCCACGAAGCCTTGATCCAAGCCTTGCACCTTCTCAGAACCATCTTGGCGGCTTCGCCCGCGGCGATAACCTACATTGAAAACGGCACGATAGTCTGGACCAACCCATCAATGTTGGGGATGTACGGAGTAGCTGCGGATAATGAGGTCTTGGGTAAACCGGCGCGAGATTTCTACTACTCCAAGGAAGAATACAATCGAGTACGCACGTTGTTCAAGTCCGGCATGGCGGCCGGAAAACCACTCGAGACGGAAGCTCTGTTTCGAAAGAAAGATGGGGGCGCCCTCCCCTGTGAACTGAGAGTCGCCCCCGTTCAGTTGACTTCGGGGAAAAACTGTCTCATTTCGGTGGTTTTGGACATATCCGCCCGAGTCAAGGCCGGGGAGGAGCTGCACAAGAGCGAGAGGGAATTCAGAGACCTTTACGTCGAGTCCAAGAGACAGTCCGATCTCTACAGATCTCTCCTGGATTCCTCTCCGGACGCCGTGGTGATCTACGATACGGAAGGGCGGGCTCTATACGTGAACGATTCCTTTACGGGAATGTTCGGCTGGACCATGGAGGAAATTCGGAATCAGAGGATTCCCTATGTCCCCGACTCCGAGAGAGAAGCCGGCATGGCCCGTATAGCCAGCCTCCTCAACGACGGGGTGCCCTGCCGAGGGTTTGAGACAAAGAGATGCACGAAGGACGGTCGCCTACTGAACATCAGTTTAAGCGCGTCGCGATATCACAAGCATGACGGCACTCCGGCGGGAATGCTGGTCGTCTTGACCGACATCACTCAAGGCAAAACCCTTGAAGAAAGGCTCCGGCAGTCTGCAAAAATGGAGGCCATCGGCCTTTTGGCCGGAGGGATAGCACATGATTTCAACAACATCCTGACGGCCATCATAGGCTATGCCGACATGCTGACCCATTCGTTACCGAAACACGGGCCCAACCTGGACCGACTCAGACAAATCACTCGATCCGCGGAAAAAGCCGCGGACCTAACCCGTCAACTCTTGGCTTTCAGCCGAAAACAAGTCCTGGACATGAAAGTCCATTCGCTGAATGAAATAATCGTTGATGTGGAAAAGCTCCTAAGAAGACTGATCGTAGAGGATATCGACGTGGTAACGGTATTGGACCCCGATCCCGGGTTCATTTTGGCCGACGAGGTGCAGATCCAACAAATACTCATGAATTTGGTAATCAACGCGAGAGACGCGGTACGCCACAGGGGAAAAGTAACCATAGAAACGGCAAATGTGTTGCTGGACGAGAAATACGCGTCTATGCAGCCGGACGTGGAGCCCGGTCAATATGTCATGTTGTCGGTTAGCGACGATGGAATCGGCATGGATCCCGCGACCTTGTCACGGGTGTTCGAGCCGTTTTTCACAACCAAAGAGAAAGGCGCGGGCACCGGTCTAGGCTTGGCGACGGTTTACGGCATCGTGAAGCAGCACCGCGGACACATAACCGTGTACAGTGAACAGGGCCAGGGGACGGTATTCAAAGTCTTTCTGCCCCGAGCAACGGAAGTTGCGGGCCGAGTCGCAACGCAGGTGACGGATGTCCCCAAACCCCACGGCGTGGAAACCGTTCTGATAGTGGAGGACGAAGACTGCGTCAGGCAGCTCGTTTGCGAAGCGCTCACCATGCTGGGCTATCATACTCTTACCGCGGCTGATCCGGCCGAGGCGCTGGAAATAGGTGATTCCTATTCGGATCGAATCCACCTTTTGCTTTCCGACGTGGTTTTGCCCCAAATGGACGGAAAGAGCCTATATGGACTATTGGCCGCGAATCGGCCCGACTTGAAGGTTATCTACGCCTCGGGCTATACGGAGGACTTCATTGTGCATCACGGGATTTTGGAGAAGGATATCCATTTTCTTCAGAAGCCCTTCAACGTAGACAAATTGGCGGGAATGGTAAGGGCGGTCCTTGACGCTTGACTTGGCCGATGAATCCGCCGCCCGAAGCTGGAACCCGCCTGAAGTCTTCACTCCGTCCATCGTTTGAATCACTCCATTACGCCTGTCTGCACGAACGAACCAAACGTCGAGGTAGTTGCGGGACGACCCATTGCGTGTCATGATCCGTATGGATTGGAAATGAGGCTGTCGATTTCATCACTACCGGCTAAGTCTTGAGCTACGAGAGATCCTGTGGTCGAATAACGCCGGAGTCTCCAGCACGCGGTGGGCCCTTTGTCTCCTTCCGCGATGCCGATCGGACATCAATGGGCTTTCCGTCACAGTTCGGGTATTCCGCTTCCACCAATAGTTCAAGCCGTCGTGGGCTTCGGTCCGCCGGCGCATATGTCGAGCCCTCGGCCGCGTTCAAGTTCTTGTTGGCGATCCTCTTACCAATATGCATCTTCAGCGCATCGATCGTGCCCGACCCTTGCTTCGCGGCGGCGCCCGGCTCCGCCCCACCCCACCGGTTCAGTGACGCGGCGATCCCTGGAGGCTCCAAGGAGGCTCCGCCGCTATTCCGGGAAACGGTTATGCTCATCCGGGCCAATTATGCCAACGAGGTTTCTGAAGAGGACATTTTCGGAAGCGCGGCCGAGAAGCTCTGCTTTGTGCTTATGCCTTACTGCCTTGAGGGGACGAAGAGGGTTGGCGACTGTAAGGACCCGCCCGATCAGTGTTTCCTCGAAACGATGGATCAGACCGCGGCCGTGTGCGGGATAGCCCCGGAGAAATTGATGTTTCGCGGTCTCAACTTGGCCTTGCGTGAACTCGACCCGTATTGCGCGCTTCTGGACGATCAAATGCTGAAGGAACTCCACGTAACGGCATCGGGTACCTTCGGCGGTATAGGCATGATGGTGGCCCCACGTGACGGAGATTACGTGGTGATCTCTTCTTTCGAGGGTTCCCCGGCACGCAAAGCCGGGCTTAAGAGCGGCGCGAAAGTCCAGCAGATCGATGACACCCCCATACACGGACTTCCCTTACTTGAGGTGCTTGCCAAAGTACGTGGGCCGGCGGGTTCAAAGATAAGACTTCTGGTAAAGGACCCCGAAACCGGGAGCACGCACTCCCTGGAACTGCGGCGACAGGTCATTCACATCCCGCCCGTCCGGTCCGCGACTCTCGACCCGGGGATCGGGTACATGAGGATCGTGAATTTTCAAGACACTACCGCTCGTGAAATGGCAGCGGTTCTCAAGAAGCTTCCCGTCAAGGGTCGAGGTAAAACGAAAGGCTTGATACTCGACCTTCGGGATAACCCCGGCGGCCTCTTCGACCAAGCCATAAAGGCGGCGAACCTGTTCCTTTCAACGGAGACGATCACGCTCCTCAAAGGACGGAACGAAAGAATGAACCAGGTTTTTCGAGCCGACAACCGTCGTCCGTTCAACTCGATCCCGCTTGCCGTTCTCGTGAATCGAGGCAGTGCAAGTGCCGCCGAAATCCTGGCAGGAGCGGTTCAGGGCAAACCCAACGTAGTGGTGATGGGGGAACGTAGTTTCGGTAAAGCCTCCGTTCAAAGCGTCTACCCTCTCAGTAACGGTATGGCGTTAAGACTGACCACGGCACACTATTATACGCCGGACGGTCGTGATATAGATGGCAAGGGAATCCAACCCGACATATGGGTGACCGATGAGACTACGGACCATCCGGGAGACGGCGGGCCTCCGGACGCCGACAAGATAGCGAAGGACCCTTTGGTTCGGAAGGCTGTAGAAATGCTGCTTGTTGCTCCGCGGTGGAAAAGGGCTCCGTTTACCACGACGTATTGAGGATAGACGGGACGTGAGCCATCTATCTCTATGAAAGCTTGAGCCGGGTTTTGGCGACATGTTTGTCTCCATGAGACATCCGGTCCTTGCTTCCTTCTCGGTGACGGACGAGACGGCCCCCCGACATCGCCGGCCGGCATAATATGGTTTGAGGCCTACATGAGAACGGTGCTTTGGAAATGTTCCTGCGGCGAAATGCTGGACATGGTCGTTGAGGACCAGGCTACGGCCGGTAAGCAATGCCCCGTATGCGGCCTGACATCCTCCCCCAAGGAAGAAGATCTCGGCCCTGCCGTCTCGGATGACGTCACGCAGAGGCTTGACCTCGGTGAAATGGCCCGATTGGCTCAACAAGGGGTGAGTCCGGGGGAGATGTCCGGCGAGTGGGATACTTCCACATTCAAAAGGAAGGGCGAGTAACGGTCATGAAGATGGGATAACGCGACCCGACGGCCCATTGGTCGCCCCAGGTCGGCGGCGCCTCCCCCCGCATTCTCAAACGTATTCGGAGACGAACCCCAAATATCCCTGTGCGCCTCCCCGGTTGCGCCACCTTTCCACCGATTTTCTGATCTTCTTCAGACATGATCGAATTTCGTCGAGCGTCACCACTCGCGGGGCGACAAGGTCGATTTCCGTGGTATTGGGACCACGGCCCAATCGCCACTCGCACACACCCGTTATCCTTTCGTAAACGTCCAGCTCCAGGCCCTCCAATCGTAAGGGTTTTGGAGTATGCTCGGTCGCCTCGGCACGGTACCGTGCGATCACGGAGTCAAGTGCCGTCATAACTTGGCTGTCCAGCAAATCCTGGGACTCACGATAAACGCTCACAATAATAAACTCCACGTTTTGAAGCACATCCAGATGAGTGTCCTCAATTCCCATCCCAGCATCCCCTTTCAAGTCCCGGTCCGATACCGGCGGCAGCGTTGCATCCGACGCACGGCCCTTTGGTCACTAATACCACTTCATTATCGGACATGTAAACCGGTCCGTAACGGTTCACGGCTACGGCTCATACCATTGCGCATACAATCAGGTAATTCCGGATCGGTATCCGTCGAAGCGATTCCCCCCTCCCCGGTGGGTTCCCCGTTTACGGGAAGGTTAAGGGAGTCGTGCCTTCGGGTATTACCGGTTAAATAACTCATTGGTATCACTACAGCGAAGGAGAACGACGCTCGGGACGGCAGCCTCAGTTACTCGAAACGAGTTTATGAATACATTGCATCACTTTGACTTTTATGATATATTTACGGCAGTAAATTACCAACACTAATGCACAAGAACAGGAGTTCTCTTCCATGAGAATACTGGCCTTCGCCGGTGGAGAAGGATCACCGGGCAAGAGCGTCCTTTGCGAAAAATGCGCGTTCACGTTGGAGCATCTGGGGGTCAAAACAGCCGTCCTTGACCTTAGCCGTCGCGGTGAACGCCAAGGTCCACGGCTAAGGTCGTTCGGTTCGGGGCGTCACGAAGATGCCGAATTCTCGGAAGCGTCCGCGGCTGACGAACACGCTGAAAACGAGTTGTCGGCTCGACCCGGCGATGGGACAATCGTGAGCGAAGCCGAAAGTTTCTCAGGGTGCTTAGTGTCGAACTCGGAACAGCGTTTTACCGACTCCGACATCGTATTGGTGGACGCACCCCATGGTGTGCTCGACGAACACTTGGCGATTCTAGGCGCGGCCCACGCAGTTGTGACCGTAGTTACTCCGGAAACGAGCCTATCGCCCGACACCCTTTTCTTTATCAATGAGCTTGAAAGGCGGTGCGGCATACGGCCTCCGCGCTTGGTGGTGAACCGTGCTCCGTCGGCACAGTCGGCCGACTCGATTTGCGGTAGAATTCGGTACGGGCAGGACCAGACCCTAGGTTTTCCCGTAGATGTTATCGGCTATATCCCCGAGGACCCCGAAATACGGCAACCCTTAAGGTCGGATGGTCCGAAGCAGCCGGATACTTGGTCTTCCCCCGGTTGGAGTGCGGTTCGGGACTTTTCGCTCAGACTGATGCAGCTGACGGGAGAATTACCGGCTGAGGATAAAACCGCAGCATTCCTAAGTGCTGTGTACAACTATCTGTCGAGCACGGAGATATCGGAATCGTATGTTTCCTCCCCGGACTACCCTACTTACGGGGGTTGTTGGGCCGAACACGCCGGGGGCACCGCGTTTGCCGTCGGTAACCGCCCTCATCCCATGCCGGTAGCTCTATTCCGAACCATGATCGTCGAAGCTTTGATGCAAGGGGGCTTGGAATCGGCGGATTTCGCGACTTTGTATGAAAGCGTACGCGATTTGGTCCTCGCGTCGCCCGGAAGCGGTCATAGAGGGCTGGTCTTCGGCGCGCCCTGCTGACACTGATGTGGTAATCGTTCACTGAAACGGACAAAGAATGAACCACGAAGACGCAAAGGCACAAAGAAATCAAAATTTCGCAAACACTAATCCGCGGATGCGGTTCGCACCTGAACCGGATCCCATGTGCCGTTTCCCCTCTTCCTTCGTGCCTTTACGACTTTGTGGTTTGTTGTTTCGGGTGTAACGAATAGGCCGTGGTGAACACTTACCGGATGTGGATATTTTCATTATGTCGGGTTGCCGGCAAGTCGTGGAGAACCCTATGCATCGAGTTTGGATCAGGGCGTTCTTTTCAGGTTTTTTTTGTCTCGCCATCGGCTTTGTTGCTTTCTCTTGCCAGTGGTTGACCCAGGAGAAGCCCGAGCCTTCTCAGGACGCTCGTCTAAAGACCCCGGTCAAGGACACCGGCCTTTCTTCTACTAAGAAGCCGGAAGCGGGAAGTGTTGCGGCGGCAATAAAAGAGCGGTCCGAGCTACGCGTGGGCATGCAGGTGGGGTACATCCCGTTCCAAATGCTCGGGCCCGATGGAACCGTCATAGGCTACGATGCCGATTGCGCGGCCATGGCGGCGCAGGCACTCGGAGTGGGGCTTAAGATGGTTCGACTGAACTGGCAGGAGCTCATACCCTCGCTGCTGGCGGGAAAGATCGACGTGGTGATGTCGGGCATGACCATAACCCCGGAGCGAAATCTTGACGTGGTTTTCACTAACCCCGTATTGGAAACCGGCAGGATGCTCCTTGTGCATAGGAAAAATGCCGACCGCATAAAGAAGCCGGCGGATCTCGACCAGCCCGGTGTTTTCGTTGTTTCAAGCCCCGGTGGGCTCGGCCGGTTCCCGCTGCGGGACCATCTGCCGAACGTGGCGTACCGAGAGTTCCCCGACAGATTGGGAGCATTGACTGAAATAATTCAAGGAAGGGCCACCGCCTACATCGATGAGGAATTCAGTGTTCGCATGGCATGTGCGAAACATCCCGACAAGATCATGGGATATTTCAACCCCCTCACTTACGAACCGGTGGCTTGGGCCATCAGGCCCGGCGACCCTCACTGGCTCAATTGGTTGAACAATCTCATACTCATCGCGCAAAAGGAAGGGCGACTGGATGACTTGAGAAAAAAATGGATGCACGATTATTTTCTTGATATCGTCGGTCGTCCGCAGTCCGAAGAACCCGCAAAGAAGCCCGCGGCACGGTGATTGCCGGTCCTTGCCGATAGCCGGCCCCCCTTTTCGGGCGTGTGAACCGTCCGGCCTTTTCCGCCTGGGGTTCTCCCGATCACGGGGCTATATCGTAGGCGTAAATCACGCTTCTGGCCGTACCGAGGATGTTGAGCAGGGGGCTGGAACGGACCAACAGCAGAACAAGCGATGGGGTGCCCTCATTCTTGAAATCCCTTATCCGAAAATCGGTTATGATTCCCGGGCTTGCGATGGTGGTCCAATCGATCCGCAATTCCGTCCCGTCCCAAACCAAGTCCTGTACGACGCTGCCCCTCCCCGTTTGCTTGATAAGAAGAAGCTCATTCTCACCATCGCGATTCGTATCCGCAATTACTATCCGGCCGGGTAACGCTATTTCACGTAATTTGCCCCGGTACGGCAGCGAGATCCTCCTGTCCAGGCCGAATATCCTGTCCGTAAGGTTAGCCAGGAGCTTGTTGTCCCGGTCGAATACCATCAGTCTCTGATCTTGGCTGAGGATGGCCTTGACCGGCACACCGGTGCGACCAAGTCTGCCCGAGGCATAACTGAGAATTAGAGTTCCCGGTGGGAGAGCGACCGGACCTTGTGAGACGGCGGTGTTTCCTTCAATAATAAATCTGGTGGCCGCTCCTGTGAAGATGTCCTCCACGTCGGTTCGTTGCCCCACGAGAACGCGCCGTTTTTCATCTGCGGGGTCGGGTATTGTTGCGAGGAACATATCCGGCAGGGTGCAGATTACCCGAAGGTCGCCGCCCACGTAACCGACCACCGACGATTCAATCCCCGTCGGCGTCTGCGCGCAGAGGATGAGTTCAGAGATCCCGTCGCCATCCAGGTCTTCGACTTCCGCTGCGATGAAGGCGCTGGGAGGTCTGGAAAACTGGGTCAAGGTGCGAAGAGTCCCGGACTCGTATCGACTGATCGTAACTCCGCTACGATCGAGAAAAACAGCCTCATTCTTCCCATCACCGTCCAAGTCGCCTATATCTATGGCTCTTAGATGGGCATCCACCTCCGGGCTTCTCCAGGGTCCTTCGCTCGGGCGGATGTTTATCGGTTTGCCGGCTTTACTCGCCGCACCGGCCTCCGCGCCGCCCGATGGGCCGGCCTGGTAAAACGGCAGGCCGGGGCTCCCCTGAATTCGCCTGTTCACGTTGTTTAAGAAGACCTGCAAAAGGGCGGGCAGCCCGTAGATGCTCGGTACCTTCAGGTCCGTTGATACCATAATCTTCCCCTTCCTCAGATCCCACATCACGGCTCTCATGCGGTAGTAGGATTGCTCCACGGAAATGAAGCCGTGAATGAGCGCGTCCGAGCCCGCATCAAGCCCCAACTTCAAGAATTGTTCGTCACTGAGCGAGTTGAGATCCCCCCCATGCGCATCCACCACCCTCCGAACGACCTCGTCGCTTTCCAACGTCGCCTTGTCTCCGACGAGTTTAAGAGCAGCCCTCATCTTCTGATTCGCGTGGTCCCGGAACTCATCGAGCGCCTTTTCGTCGGAGCCGTTCTTGAGCTGAAACGGGAGCACAAGGATCCTGCCCGGCTTGATATCCTCTTTGTTGGGTGTACTGGGATCCGCCGATCCGAGGAACAGAACGAACGCCGTTGCTACGGCAAGCGCGACTGTGGGCACGGGAAAGTCAATCATGAAATCTCGTTCCTACCAAGCGGCTCCCCAAAAAAAAACCAACTGGTTTTACAGTTGGCGTAGGAGGAATAGATTTCTTTTATTGCCAATCTTATAAGCAACTCGCGTGCCAAATTCATGCAGACACCCTACACTTAGATGTTCATTACATATCAATAGGTTATTCACCCGCATCGGCAGGCTGCTGCTCGGCTTTTTCGGGTCAAAGTGCCTAATTTTTGTACAACCAAACATTCTCAAACCTAACTATATGAAATTACACCGAGGTCTGCGGTTCCAGAAATCGGCGCGCGCCCAATTTTTGAACACTCAAAACGCCCCACCGAAATAGGACTTCGCAATGTATTGAAAATTGGCCCTCACTTGCTGCGCGCCCTGAATCGCCGGTCCATGCCCGGGGACCAATATCTCCGTTTGCAGCTTGGACAGCCTCATGAGGCTCTTACGGAGTTGCCGTTCATCGCCTCCGGGAAGGTCGGTCCGGCCGACCCCTTGAGCGAACACCACGTCTCCGGCGACCAAGAGCTTGTATCTCGGCCAATACAAGCCAAGACTCCCGGGAGAGTGGCCCGGCAGCACAAGTACCTCGAATTCGTGGCGCCCAATGGTTAGGGTGCCGTCCACCAGAGAGAAATCCATCTTAAATTCAGCCACTTCCATGCCATGTTGAGCAAATAGCGGACGGCCCGCATCTTCCAGGAACTTCTCTTCCAGTTCGCTCATGGCCGACATCACGCCGTCTTTCTTGTTAAGCGCGCTGAGCGCCTCCATATGGTCCGGGTGGGAATGCGTGCATATGACCAGCTTGATGCGCGCCGGGTCGAACCCGTCCGCCCGCATTCGGCGAAACAGTCCGTCCATGTGCTGTAAATGCCCGGGATCTATGAGCAACGGAGTCTTTCCGTCTATGACGACGGTGTTACAGTTGTTCTGCTTTGGGTCCTGCCAAAAATACAGGTATATTTGATCGGTAACCTTCATGAATCACTCGCTTTCATCGCTTTGTAGTATTTCAGACGCTGCACCGTGGCATTCCATACATACAAGGCGTCCGTTTTTTTCGACCATTTTCGCGGCAACGACCGGCTCGCCGCATTGAGCGCATGGAAGAGTTGAAACGACGACGGCTTCCGGAGGAACCGCAACTGT
>JAZDOF010000790.1:0-3424 GCA_043799015.1 Pseudomonadota bacterium
CTGGGTCGATTTGAGGACGAATACGGTCTTTCGTCTCCCTTATGGCGATGATGGGGTCCATACCGGGACCGTGCGCGGGATCGACGAGAACGGAGCAACCCGAACCGAAAACTTCACCATAGTGGTGAACAACTTGGCGCCCGTGTTCACGGGCAACCTTGCGGACCAGATCATCAACCAGGGCCAAACCGCGACCGTAGATTTTACGGGCATGTTCACGGACGTTGCCGCGGACGAATTGACGTACGCCTATCAGGTGGACAACGGGGAATGGATGGCCCTTGGAACGGACACGACCTTTTCCCTGACCTTTGAAGAGACGGGAGTGCATAGGGTGGTGGTAAGGGCCTTGGATGACGACGGAGCGAAGGCTTACTCCCTTTCCTGGTCTTACTCTGCGTCCTATATTGAATACGTGGAGCCTTATGTCGAACCGTTCCGGCCCCCGACACAATACACGGGGGATGGTCATTTGATACTCTCGGAGCCGGGTCTGTTTTTCAGGCCGCCGAAAGATCCGCCGGTGCAACACGCTCCGGAATTCAACGCCCCGATTGTCCCGGCCGACGTCCGAATTGAGCACGTAATCGACACCACGAGACCGATCTCGTATTCCACCGTACTCGCAGGACCGGCGGAGTCGGGATTCTTCACCATAACGGTGAAGTCCCCCGGCTCCGCCGGCTTTGGGCCGGTGAGCTTCGAAACCTCGTCCTTTTCGTTCAGCAGCTTCTTCGGAGGGAGCTCATCCTTTTCCGTGGGAAGCGGCTCCTTCGCAGGGCCTCTTGCCGTCTCCACATCGTCGGGATTGTCCCCCGTGAGTTCCTCGTCCGGTTACGGATATTCGCCGAGTCCCGAAGCCGGCAGCGGCTACTCGGTAGTCGCCTCGGCCGGATACGGCTCTTCATCCGGATACGGCGGGTCCGTCGGGGTCGGTTCCGCGGGGATGCCGTCCTCCGATGCCGCTTCTTCGTCCCACGGCGGTCCCCATGCGGGAGCGATGCCCAACGCGGGCGGCGCCGCAGGCCCTGCGGGGTCCTATTCCCACGCACCGACGGCGCAATCGAGCAGCATGCCCTATTCCGGGCCCGCGATGGCATACCCCGACAATTCCTTTTCCGGTGCAGGACCGGGGAATGGAGCCTATTCCAGCCCGCTGGACCGGCTCTTGAACGATCCCTCCATCAAAACCGATTTACAGCGGAGCGAGTTGCTCAGCCAGGCCACCATGAGGCTTCTTGACGGCTCCTCATCCTCCTCCTCGGCCTCGTCATATTCTTCCGATGTGAAGGTCGCTCGGTTCGGCGTATATCCGGACCCCTATGCAAAGAGCGCCCCGGCGACGGCTGTGGCGGAGCCCGCGTCCGAGTCGTCCGGGCCGGATTCGACCAACAGCACGGGTGGGGAATCCGCCGAGGATGGCGGCTCGGAAAGCAACTGGTGGTTGGCCCTCGTGGCTCAGACCGGAGGAGTGGTGGGGGCCCTGGTGGAAGCCGTACGGCGGACGGCGTCCACCAACCGGAATACCGCTATGAACGCGGCCGGCGTGACTCCTGCCGATCCTGAAGCGGCGCCGAGGGGTTATGCCAAGAAGATGTACGAGTACATCACGGGCACGTACGCCTCCGCGGCGGATGTCGCACAAACGAGCGAGGACGCGGCCTCCGAGCACTACCAAAAGCAGCACGACTACGGCATCACCGAATCCATTACGAACTTCCACGACACCGGCGAGGAGATATCCTTCACCTATGTCGTCACCGAGGAGGTTACGGAATCCTATTACGAGGCGGAAGGCGAGACCCTGTACGAGGTTACCAAGACCTACGAGGTCAAAAAAGAATACCCGGTCACGTACGAATACGGCAATGCCGAGGTTGGGTTCGACTTCGGAGAGTATGATTCGACCGACCACAATCTTAGCGACTACCACGTGAGTCAACGCGAGAGCGAGGCTTACGACCCGAGCAACTTCTGTCACACAGACTACGGTTGGCGTAAATGCGATTCGGACGGCTCCGATCAAGACTGGGCCGCTGACACAATCGCTTTCTTGGAGCAACTTCCCGATAGCGTAGATAAATGGTTGGAGGCAGAGGCCGCCCACGGTCCTGCGGATGGTGACGAGAAGACTTCCAGCCGGCAGTTGGTGGAAGAGTTTTCCAAGTTGCGTGAGGAGACAGCGACCGCGGGCGAACTCTATGACGCAGGCTATTGGTTGGCGCAACAGAGAATCGTCACAGGGCAGCCAATCCCGGACAAGAAGGATCTTGATCTCAATGACAACTTCTGGAGAGGGTTTAATGATGGGGTGGTAGACCGCAATCTCTTTGTCGGGAGCAAGACTACGGTCTATGGGCCGTCCCCCGAGCCGGCTCCGGATACTCCTGATCCGTCCTCAACGGAACACGGCATCGTGGATGCCGGCGGGCCGGCGGCGAATTCGACGGCAGCAGACAACGATATGCCGGTAACGGTCGCACAGTTGGCGTTTGGATTGTCCGAGCTGCCTGCCGAACCCCCGAGCATTTCCGACCTGATTCGTAAGCTGATCAATTACTTCAACGATTCATTTCCGATGCTGATAGACCCTAACAGGGCCAAAGAAGCCGCCAAGGCCGCTAAGATAGCCGCCAAGATAGCGGAATTGGCGCTGGAAATGGGAAGAGCCGCGAGCTTGGCCAAGAAGATTGCGGACGGACACGGCTATCAGAAGCATGTAGAAGACCAATTCGAATACCAAGATAGAAAAACCGGTAAACCCATTTCACGCGAAGAGTATCAGAAAATCATTCAGGAAACCGTATCCAATCCCAGCGACGCTTATCGCTTCAAAAACGGCCGTACAATGTACTGGGGGTCCGACGGCACCATTGTATTTCAGGATCCCAACGCTGAAGACGGAGGTCCGGCGTTTAGGCCTGATCCGGATCCAAAAGTGGGAAAGGTTTACTTCGATGACCTGAAGGCGGAAGACCAAGGGAAAGGGAAAAAGAATAGGAGATGATTATGGACCTCGACGAACTGGAAGCTGATCGTGTGATATTGAACTTATCCCGGGAGGAATTGGGAAACATGCGTGGGACTCTCAACGAGGTTTGTCGCGGAATGCGCGTAAAGAACTTCTCAACCAAAATGGGAGCAGACCGCGATAAGACGATACAGATTCACCTCACCATTCGTTCTGTTTGCGACCACATGGATGAGTTCGACTTTGATTACGTATCCGTGCGCTTGAGGGGATGGGAGCTGCGTGCGATCATAGGGGCAATGCAGGAGATCTGCCGTGAGCTGGGTTTTGAATTCTCCACCAGGATGGGAGTGGAGCAAAGCGTGATCGAGCAAATGGAGGAAGAGCTGGTCCCCATCTATGACCAAATGTGTCGGAAGCAGGAACTTGAGGGGACTCCTCCGTCGGCGGAAC
>JAZDOF010000797.1:0-5093 GCA_043799015.1 Pseudomonadota bacterium
GCCTGCCGTGGTGCCGTCTTGGGTCCGGCATCCCCATCGGAAGAACCCAACGCACCTGCAACCGCCCCCGGCGGTTGCGCCTCCACCTCTGCCGGCCGTGGAGGGGCAGCCAAGGGCCTATCGCGGAACGCTCCCTGTTCCGAAGACCGACGTCTTTCCGAGACTGCGTTCTTTCCATGTCCGGAAGGCCCGGGCTCGCGGCGTTTTGCCTTCTCGTCGGATTCCTGCATCGATGCCGGAGAAGCCGAGTCGGATTTCGCCGCCGTACTCGCGGCATCCTTGCTCAGCAACGCGTCCGGACGTGTCGGACGCTCCGGTTGTTGCTTTGCCTTGGCCGGACGCTCATCCATCGTGATCATGGGTTGTCGCCGGAAAGTGTCGGTCATGGGAATGAGGAGAAGTACTACGACCACCACGGCCGCGGCGGTCGCCAGGGCGAAAACGGGAACACGGAACGGGAAGCCAAGCAGGTCCATTAGGCGCTCGAACCACCCCCCGGTAAACCGACCAAGCCCGGTATGCGGCCGCCGGAGTTCCAACGCGGCCCGGAGGTTTGGCGGCATTTGCGGCTCGATGATCTTATCGAGGCCGGCCGCGTCGAACACGGCTCGCACTATCTCCACATCCTGTCGACACGAAGAACATGTATTCAAGTGATCGCCGATCGCTCCTCCGGGATCCGTTCCGTCCTTAACGTAGGCGGCCAGGTCGATCGGCCTCGGATGGAAAGCTTCAGGTCTTTCCGTCAGCAACGTATGCATGAGCGATAGTGCTTCATATTCGGCCGAACAAACAGAACACCGCTCCATGTGCTCCAGAACGCGGGTTGCCTCACTCTCCGGCCGAGCGCCTTCCACAAGGGCAAACAGTTCCGAAAAGTCGGTCCCGTCCGGACATTCATCTGCCGGTGTCTTCACGATTCTACCGCCTCCTCCGGGGCATTATCGGAGAACCGCTTTGCCAGGTCCGACAAGCATCGCTGAACGCGTACCCGCAAGGTCCCTTCCCTAGCGCCCATCTGTTCCGCAATCTCCGAATACGAAAGGTTTCGGTCATATCTGAGCTCCAGCAAGGCGCGACATGCTGAGGATATGCGGGACAAAGCAAACCGAAGCTTTTGCGTCTCCCGGGCCTTGGACAACAAGGTCTCCGGATCGTCAAGCTTCGAAGGAACCGAGACGCCCTGGTCAGGGTCTCCCGAATCGTGCGTATTCAGGGAAACTGTGCCGGGGTTCTTCCCGCCCCTCTTCAGCGCCGTGGCCTGACGCAGTCCGCTGATTCGTACTCGCCGGGCTATTTCAAGAATGTAGGCCGCAAGAGGCATGGAAGGGTCGTAAGTTTTCAAAGCGTCAATCAGCTTCAGGAACACGTCCTGAACCACATCTTCTCGCTCATCCGCGCCGATCCACGTGAATTTCCCAACCGCAGCGTTGATCATGCCCGCGTACGACGCGTAAAACTCGTCCCAGGCCTGCCGATCTCCTTGGTTACACCGCCGTATCAGTGATTCCGTGTCGCCGCTTTGTCGAAGAATCGCCAAACGCTTCAGCTCCCCAATAATGCCGACTGCCCTATGCTCCTATTTTGCGGCCTTTCCCCGCAACCTTCAAGCAACGCGGGGTCCCGTCATCATGTACTTCGCAGGGCGTTGGAAAATGAAACATACGGATTCGAAGAGCCGGCCGGATTCACCATTCAACAGGGCCGTTTTCCTCCGAGGGTGTCCCCGCAGGCCAACCTTGCAGGCCCAGGCTACCTTTCAGACCTTCCACGTCCTCGGCGTCGGTCAGTTTGAGGAAGGCCTGCTCCAGATTGCCTCCGCTCTTGCTTATGGCCCCCTTGAGTCCTTGAGGGGTATCGGACGCGATGATCTTTCCCTTGTGGATTATGGTGATGTCGGAACAAATCTCTTCCGCGACGGCAAGGGTGTGAGTGGAAAGGAAGACGGACATCCCGGCGCTGTGGGCCATTTCAGTGAACAGGTTCTTTACCAGGCGCACACCTTTGGGGTCCAAGCCCACCATCGGCTCATCGATTATGAACACCTTCGGTTGGTGAAGCAGGGCCGCAGAAATGACCAGTCGCTGCTTCATGCCGTGAGAGTATCCTTCCACCAGCTCATCCTTCCAGTCTCGTAGTTCGAAAATCTCCAGATATCGCATGCCCACGCGCTCAAGATCAGCAGTATCCACCTTGTAGAGCCCCGCGATGAATTCGAGGAACTCCCACCCGGTCAGCTTCTCGTAAAGATACGGCCTGTCGGGAACGAATCCCGTAATGGCCTTGGCTCGTTCCGGCTCTTCGGCCAGATTGTATCCGCCAAGAATGACCGTCCCCGTATCGGGCTTCATCAAGCCCGCAAGCATCCTTATGGTGGTGGTCTTCCCGGCACCGTTGGGTCCCAGGAATCCCATGACCCTCCCGGGCTCCACCGTGAGCTCGATGTGATCTACCGCGAGGGTCTTACCGAATCGTTTGGAAAGATTACTGATGGATATCATCGTGATGACCGGAGGTCCTTTTCTGAGTCAACGTCGCCGGTGGGGCGCGCTGCGGTTGTTCGGGGAGAGTCTACGGAGTACCGCGGCGTTTTTCAAGGCATCTTGTCGCCGAGTTGAGGTTTCGTCCCGCCTCCGTCATGGTTTTCTCAGCGCCGAGGGAGCGGCCGTTCGTGTCATGATATTATATCGACCAACCGACATCGCGCTGTTCCGTCCTTGACAATCCTCCCCAGCGGGGAGAAAATGCGCGTGATTGAAAGCAGCGACCCGGGGTCAAGCCGCCGATCTTCGTTTTTCACAAGGAGATGAGCATGGGGTTTATTGGAAAACTCGTCGCCCTGATACGGGGATTCTTCATCAGAGCCGGAGATGACATGGTTTCCAGCAGTCCGGAAGCGATTCGCGCCACGTACGCCGCTGCAATAAACGATGCGGGCAAGCGTTACAAGGACATGCAACAGGCGGTTGCACTTCTTGCCCGTGAGCGGGAAAAAACCGAACAATCGTTGAAACAACTCGATGCGGACGAGAGGGAGCTTCAAAAGAAACTTGAAGGGTCCCTGGCCATGGCTCAGGCCGAACCCGACAATCCCCAACACCGGGAGGCGGGGGGTCGCTACATTGCTCGGCTCAACGAAATCGATCAGAAGCAGGGTCTACTGGCCGGTGAGTTGGACGCACAGAGCAAACGGGTCGAGGAATACAAGGTTAAGCTCAGGTCCTTCACCGACGAAATGGACCGACTAAGGCGCGAACAGGGCGAAATGGTGGCCGAGTTCGTGTCGAGCCAACAGGTCATCCAGTTGGAAGACCGTCTCAAAGGTCTGAGTGAGTCAGGGACCGATGAGTCGATCGTGGCCATTCGCGATAGGGTCTCGAAAATGCGCTCGGAGGCCAAGATAGCGACGGAAATGAGGTCAGCAGCGTCTTCCGAGATAGACGTCCAGTATGAAAGAGCAGGGGCCGAGCGGCAAGCCGCTTCGCAATTCGACGATCTGCTCAAGGCGCGGGCGGGAACCAAGGCCGCAGTGGATGACAAGGAACGGAACCTTGGGTAGGGGAATAAGGTGAAGTATGCAGAGGTTGTGGACCTTTCCGGTCTGAGACCACCTCCGGTTTACCTTCCCAATCTGCGCGGTACACTTGCCGCACAGCCGTTGCACACGGACGGCGTCGCGCATCGGGGAACTTTTACCGTATGGCCGGGTTGATTTGACGTGATCACGGAAGACATTACCAAGCCGCCGCTATTCGCGGAAAGAATCATCGAGAAATTCGTTTCCGCTCAGTCAAATGTTTTTCTCTTATACGGCAACACTCGGGACGTGTATCCCGTCGCCCCCAACCGATACGTGCCTCTTGTGGACTTCCTCCTGGAGGCTCTGATCAAGCCCCGGCGTCCTTCCGCACCCCGCACGGCGGTAGTTTACGATCCTGCGTCCGGGATATCGTTTCCGAATCCGGCGGATCGACTTCTTCTTGAGGAGGAGATCGGGCAGGACCGGATGACCCGTATACTCGCCGGAGCGCGTGCCGACATCGTTACAGCGTGCGGAGCCCTTCAAGGGTTCACCAAGATGAACCCCATGGTTCCGGTGCAGCAGGGCTCGGCGGGAAAGACCATACGTAAGGATTTCGCCGTAATCATCCGCTACGCCGAGGCTGTGGCCCCACCCGGCCGCGGCGAAGCTATGCCGGACCAAGACCGTCTGAAGTCCATCACACTTGAGAATTGGTTTTCGGACAGTTCCTTCGTCGCGTCCTCCGACATCGTTTTCATGATCGCCGATACGCTCAGCGGGGTTAATGAACGCATCGTCGAACTCCCCTACTGTTCGGCCGTCAGCATAGATCGCCCGGACGAAAGCCGCCGTCGGACCTACATCGATTATCTGATCCAAAACGAGAGCGTGACGGCGTCCGTCCCTTCGAGTCGCCTTGCTCTCAGCTCCGCCGGGTTGAATCTGCTTTCCTTAAGGCAATTGTTCAGGCAGGCCTCGCACAAACAACAACCCGTCACTGTGGACATGATCTTCGAAAAAACCAAGGAGATCATAGAAAAGGAGCTCGAAGGACATATTGAGTTCCCGCGATTGGATTACGGGTTCGAAAAAATTGTCGGATCGTCGAGACTTCTCAAAAAACTCGCTGAATTGAAGGCGTTTCTCAAGGGCGACGACACGAAGCTCATCCCCGTGGGCATTCTCGTTCCCGGCGCCAACGGAGTGGGTAAGACCTTCATCTACAAGGCTTTCGCAAAGGAGTGCGGTTGGGTAGCCGTTATCCTCAAGAACATACGCGGTCAATATGTGGGGCAAACTGAACAGAACTGGGAGCGGATACGGACGGTATTGGAATCCATGGGCAACGTCATGGTGATGTACGACGAAGCCGACACGGAAATCGGGGGTCGCAGCGCTCAAACACACGATGTGGACCGACGTTTGTTCGGAAACATCCTTAGGATGATGTCCGAACCCCACAATCGAGGCAGGATAGTCTGGATCATCATTACCGCCAGGCCCGATCGACTTGAACCCGACATAAAGCGGTCCGGCAGGGCCGGTGAGCATCTGCCAGTATTCGACGGCG
>JAZDOF010000802.1:0-7190 GCA_043799015.1 Pseudomonadota bacterium
CCTTTATTTCCTTGACGGCTGCGGCTTGCTTGTCGGGATCGCAATACCTGAATATGAATTGGCGGCTACAGGCCCATACTCCACCTTTGGCGCCTTCATCGGTAAGCTTCCCGTAATCGACCTCTATTCGACCGTTTACCAATTCAACGGCTTCGCCGCCTTTCCTGGTGCAGGCCAGGCAGTGTATGCAACCTGCCTTGCACACGCTTGTTACGTCCTTGCCCTTGTCCTTTGTGCTGCACGGCACATACACGGGTGCGCTCTTAGGCATCAACTGCAACACGGCCTTGGGACACATTTTGATGCAGACCCCGCAACCGGTGCATTCATTGGGGTCTATGTGCGGCATGCCGTCCTTCATGTGGATGGCGTGGAACGGACACGCTGCCTCGCAATCCCCGAGCCCGATACATGCAAAGTTGCACTCCCAAGGGCCGCCGAACGCTATTGCCGCTGCGGCGCAAGTATCAAACCCGACGTACGCATGCTTCTTCTTGACGTCCCCTTCGTTTCTTGAGCAACGGAGTACCGATATTACCTCTCCGGCGGCCAACGCAACCTTTCCGGTGATCTCGGCTATCTTATCCGCGACGGCACCCTTGCCCGGAGCACACTTGTTCACCGCTACCGCAGCTTCCGTCGCCACCGCTTCCGCGTATGAGTCGCATCCGGCAAAGCCGCAGGCCCCGCAGTTAGCTCCCGGGAGAGCCGCTCTTACCGCTTCTATCTTCGGGTCCACCTTGACGGCGAACCGCTTCGCGGCGTAAGCCAAGGCAATGCCGCAAAGGACACCGAATATGACAAAGAAGGCCAGCCCCATGCCGGCGGTGAACCAAACGTTTTCCATAGACTTAACCTCTTATTATCTCCTGTGGCGGGTCATTCGAGTTTCGTCGCCGGCAGCGGTCCTTCCGGACCTCGGCTTTCGTTAGAAAATTACCAAACCGGAGAACCCGAGAAAGGCCAAAGCGAACAATCCTGCCACGATAAAAGCTATGGGAAGTCCGGCGAACGTCGGAGGAACCCGACAGACCTCCATCTTCTCTCGCACACATGCCATCAAGAACAGGGCGATGGCAAAACCAACTCCGGCCCCGACTCCGAGACTGACGCTCTCGGCCGGACCGTATCCCGAGTCCGCGCTGATCAGCGGAACCGCCAGGATGATGCAATTGGTCACAATCAGCACCAAGTACACCCCAAGCTTCTTGAACAAGTATGGATTGACTTTTCGAAGCGCCGTATCCACTGCTTGAACAAAAATCGCCGTAGTTCCGATGAACACGATGATCTTCAAGAAATCCAAGTGCAGCGCCTGAAGTACGTTGGTAAACAGCGCCCAGCACATGAACGCGCTTAATACCATGACGACCGTGAAGGTGATACCCATCCCTACGGCGGTTTCCTTCTTCTGGGAAACGCCGAAGAAGATGCACAGACCGAGGTACTTTGTGAACACGAAATTGTTGATGAGCATTGCACCGATGATAATGCCCATTAAGACCGATGCCTTGCTTTTCTTGACCAGGAATTTACCGCTTCCCAGCACCTTGCCTTCGGACGTGATATTCTTCGCTTCCACAACGTACTGGGAAGACTGGTTCAGAGGTTCCTTGAACCGCAATGTAGCCGTAGTGCGCCTGGAATCGAGAGCGATGGACTCCACGGACATCTTGATGTCCGGATCGGATTTTTCGAAAACCGTGTAGCTGGAAGGGGCCTTCCCCCATGCCTCGTCCACCGGAGCGCCGAAAAACACTTCTATCTCATTGGTACCTTTGAAGGATCCATCCTGCTCAGTATCGGCACACGCCGGCATGGCCGCAATGACGAGAAGTAAAAGCAAGGGAAAGACACGAGACAACAGAACTCGCATTTTCATCTCAGTGACCTCCTCCGGACACTGGGACCTTGCCGGTGAGTTTGTATTCCACGTAGTTGAACGCCGCCATGATGAATCCGATGACGAAGAATCCGCCTGCCGGGAGGACCATGATGAGCAGCGGTTTGAATCCAAGGATGTCGTAGCCGAAGAATTGGCCCGTGCCGCTAAGCTCCCTTATCGCGCCCGTTACCACCAATCCCAACAAGAACCCGAGCCCCATACCCATGCCGTCGAAAAACGACGGAACGAGCGGCTCCTTTGACGCGAACAGCTCAAGTCGTGAAATGATGATAGCGAAGACGACTATGAGCTTCACGAACAGCTCGACCTCTTTATATATCGCGGGAGAAATCACCGGCAAGACCATGTCGATGACGCTTACCCACAGGGCGATGATGAGGACGTAAGCCGGAATTCTGATTCTTGGGTGGATCACGCTGCGGAAAATCGCCACGGTGCAGCTTGAGAAAACCTGGACGAAAATCACTGCAAGACCCAGCATCAGGCCGTTCTTGACGCTGGTGGTGACGGCCACTGCGGGACACATGCTCAGTGCCAAACGAAATATGGGGTTCTCCGGAATAAGCCCGTTCCAGAGTAGAGTGACGTTTCTGTTCACCTATATCCTCCGCTAAAACGCCGTTTGAACATTTTGTTCCCGTGCAGCATTTTTTAGAATGTCGAACCGGTAGACGAACTTCCTTACCGTGTCCTGGACGCCTTTGGTTACCGCACGGCTCGAAATGGTGGCGCCGGTCAAGGCGTAGATGTTGTCCTTCAGGTGTTTCTTCTTGATTTCATTGATTTGGTCGGGAGTAAGCCCCGCTTTGGCGGTTCGTTCCGGCTCCAACACTTTCTGGTAGTCGTCCGGTAACGGTTTCTTGTCCACTTCCAGCTTTTTAAGCACATCTTGGGTTTTCCCGGCGAACTGATTACGGAAGTAATCTTGTTTTATCTCGGCCCCAAGGCCAGGGTCTTCTTCGCTGGATGTAATCGCTATGCCGGTCACGGTAAACTGAGAGTCCATCGAGACCATGAGTTTAATAAACGTCTTGAATCCCTGCGTTACGCCGGGAAGTACGTACCCGACCTGCTTGCCGCTCTGCACGGCTATGTAATAGCTGTCCGCATAGGTTCCGGAGGCCCCATCGGTCAAGACGGCCTTTATCGCCATGTCGCAGGGTATCACATCCACGATATCCTTGGGCTTCGCCTTCAGTTCCAAGGCCTTAACCGGTTTGCCGGTCAAATCGACCGTAACCAGGTAAGACTTTTCGCCCTTTGCAGGGACTACGTAGCCCAACAGTGTCCCGGCCTTCGGGTCGTTGATTACATACCTATGAATCATATGGATTTCCAGGTCCGAGGGAGCGTGCCGGCCGCCCCCGTAACCCAGCAACTCCTGGACTACATGGTTCTTTTCTCTCTTTTCTATGGCCTCGCGCGCATGCTTGGTTTGGGTATATACGGCTCCCAGGATGAGTGCGGCCGCGACGCACACCCCTGTGAGACTTGCGGTTATCTTTAGTATTTCTTTCATGCTGATCCCTCGAGAATCGGGAAACCTGTCTATTTGGCTGCGGCTGTCGGAGCCGGCTTAGGAGGCGCAAAACGCGTAGGCCTGAACCAGTCGTTCAATGCCGGCGTTAGGCAATTCATCAGCAATATGGCATAGCATACCCCTTCGGGGTACCCGCCCTTCAGCCGGATCAGCACGGTCAGCAATCCTACGCCGAACCCAAATATGAGTTGGCCCGTTTTGATGCTGGGTGAAGTGACGTAATCCGTAGCCATATAGAATGCTCCCAGCATAACTCCACCACTGAGCACATGGATCAGCGGATTGCCGGAAAACCAGGTCGGACCGCCGAATATCCAGCTCAATACAGCCACAGTGGCGATGGTGGATACGGGTATGTGCCAGGTGATGATACCCCGCCACAGCAGATATAGCCCGCCTGCAAGTATCAAAAGTGCGGAGGTCTCACCGATGCAACCGGGTTTGAAGCCGATGAAGAAGTTCCAGTATATGACGGATAGGTCGCCGAACTGCTTGATAACGGCATCAAGGCCGTAGTGGCGAAGCAGATAGAGAGGCGTAGCCGTGGACACGGCGTCCAACCCCCCCCATACGTAGCTTCCCACGGAGACGTTGGAAACCTCGCGTGAAGGGATCCATGCCGCAGTCATGGCGACCGGAAACGATGCCATCATAAGGGCGCGGCCCACTAAGGCGGGGTTCCAGATGTTGAACCCAAGTCCGCCCATGAGTTCCTTGTTGATGAATATTGCCCCCACCGCTCCGATGAGCGGCAGCCAGTAGGGGACGCCGGGCGGTATGACGAATGCGAGCAGTATGCCGGTCAACACGGCGCTCCCATCGCCCACCGAAATGGGGCGATCTAGGGCTTTCCGGGACACGGCCTCGACGACTACGCACGAAAGCACGCTGCATACGGTTACAAGCAGACCCCTCAGGCCGAAGTTGTATATGGACAAGAGCAGCACCGGCACCAGAGACGCGGACACGGTCCACATTATACCGGCCGTGGTGCGCTCCGAGCGCACGTGCGGCGAAACGGACACGGCCCATTGGGGTTCCACAACCGCAGTATGTTGAACTTGCGCTTCTATGGTTCTACCCTCCGTTTATTTGTTCAACAGGTCATACCGATATGCGACCTGGAAGGTTACGATCCGGAGTCGGCCTTTTGTACGCCGGTCGCCCCGGGAATTGAATTCTCTTACTTCTCCGGCTACCGGACAGCCCCGCGGGGTGTGAAGATGCATGCATCACACATACTCCACCGCGGCCGAACTCGTCGGAGCGGCATTCTACCCGGATCCACACCCGGGCGGAGCTCCTTGATACCTCAGCCGGCTCTCTTCAGGTCCATCTTGGCCAGTCTCACGAACTGGACCAACGGACGCTTCGCTGGGCAGATGAAAGCACAGCACCCACATTCAAAGCATTCCATAACTCCGAAACGCTCCGTTAGTCTGCCCTTACCGGCCTCCACATACACCCCGATCTCCTTCGGGGCCAGGCCCATGGGGCACGCGTCAAGGCACCATCCACAGTGAATACAGGGACCATGAGAACTCAGGTCGGTTTCGGAACGGTTCAAGAACAGCACACCGGAGGTGGTCTTCGTTATGGGCACGTCGAGCGTGGAGACGGAGAATCCCATCATGGGGCCGCCGGAGATTATTTTCACCAAGTCCGTAGTGCCGCCGAGGTAATTGACCACATCGGACAGCGAGGTCCCAACCTTGACTTTCAAGTTCGCAGGTCGCTTCAGCGCTCGCCCCGAGAAGGTCGCAACCTTTTCGTACAGCGGCTTGTCCATAACGACGGCTTCATAGATGGCGATCGTGGTGGAGATGTTCTGAACGATTACCCCCACATCGAATGGAAGGCCGCCACCGGGGACCGCTCTGCCGGTCAAGGAAAGAATGAGCTGTTTTTCCGATCCCTGCGGATACTTAACCGTCATCCCCTTAACGGAGATATTGGCGTCGTCTTTCCCCGCGCCGGCCTGGACAGCTTTGCCGAGGGCCTGGATAGCGTCGGGTTTGTTGAGTTCCACCCCGATGATACAGTTCTTCAGGCCGAGTATCTTCAGGATGATGCGGGTGCCTTCCACAACCTGTTCGGCTTGCTCCAACATCAGCCTGTGATCGGTGGTGAGGTAAGGCTCGCACTCGGCGCCGTTCAGCACCAGCGTATCCACCTTTGCCGTCGGAGGAGGGGCCAGTTTGACATGGGTGGGAAAGCCCGCGCCTCCCAGACCCACGATCCCTGCCTGCTTGACTTTACCGAGTAGTTGCTCGCGGGTCAGTTTCCGCCAATCTTGGGGCTCATACTGCTTGGGGCCGGCATTCGGGTCGCGTTCGACGATGATCGCCTCGCATCGGACCATGGTCGGATGCGGTCGCGGCTCTATGGACTTGACCGTTCCGGTCACGCTGCTGTGAATCGTAGCCCCGAGCGCCCGTTCGACGGTGGCGATTACATCCCCTTCCTGAATCTCTTGCTTCTTCTTCACCTGGGGTGTCGCTGGGGCCCCGAAGTGCATCGACAGCGGGAATACGAGCTCGTTTGGAGGAGGCATCTCCTCGATTTGAAGGTGTTCGGTGAGTTCTTTGTGCTCTTCTGGATGAACTCCGCCTTTAGGAAAGGTTAAACCTGCCATGTGTCCACTCTTCACTCATGCTTTTCGAGCTTCCGGACGTGAGCCCTTACAAGGTTCCGGATTTGGACCGGATCCCCTTTTGAACAAGTGCTCACGCCGCAGCCCGTCGGCTCGTTTCGGATTTTTTTTCTCAGGCGCTTCCTAAAAAAAGGAAGGCCGGTACCAAATCGGTCGCGCAAATTTTTCAGCACACTAGGTTAATATCCGGACTTGACCCTGTCAAGAAATTACGCGCGATCACATTCCCCTATGAAAATCCTCGTTGAATAATTGTTGACAATTATGGTAGGTTTACCCGCTCGCACGAGTCGGTGATTTCACTGGGTGAAACAGTTAGGCAATTCCTCACCCGAAGAGGCTTCCACGATCAAGGGGCCCAATCCAAGAGTCCCGATTCGTTAGTTATTCCAAGGGAAACCATCGCCTTCCGCTCCAGGACGGGAAGAGCGGCGTGTCGCTTTCGGCAGGCCGTCGGCCCTGACTCGTTCATCGCTCCGGTGGCGCCGGTTTTCCGAGATACCTGGAGATGATCATGGCCGAACTGAAATGCTGGGAACATATGAAGTGCAAAAACAAGGAGCTTTGTCCCGCACACCCTGATCATGGACGAGATTGCTGGAAGATTCAGGGGACGCTTTGCCGAGGAGAGAGACAGGGTGCCCCGGAGGACAAGTATCAGGACTGCCTGTTCAAATGTGCGTTCCTGGAGGGAGTGCTGGGCGGTAAATTCTAGGTTCGCAACCATTCACTTACGAGGGGGAAATTCCAATCTCAACGTGGCGCAGGCTTTCCAGCCTGCGAATTTTCTTAGTGCGATCTCGGCAGGTTGGAAAGCCCCACAAGAGTGAATGGTCACCTAGGTTCGGGGTATGGAGCGGCTACGACGGTTCTGAAAGCCGGCGTCCTTTGTCTAAACGATAAAGAGTATCCGGACTATCCGAACCGGCATGACCGAGGGCCGGACCACACGCTATTGTAGGCCTTGATTCCTCGCTCCGATCTCGATATAACCAGAGCGGACCACCCGCCCGTGTCAACGCGGCCCGGAAGGCTTTTCCCGGACCCTATCGGGCCTCTTTCAATCGAGGATGTCGAGGGATCGTTATGGG
>JAZDOF010000818.1:0-4695 GCA_043799015.1 Pseudomonadota bacterium
TTGGACAAAACATTGAGAACAAGTTGCTGAAATCTACCGGGATCAAGCGGGATATCTCCGATTTCAGCACCAAGGCTTAGAGCGAACAGTAAGCTCTTTTCCTCGATCCGATCCTCGGTCACCTCAACTATGTACCTGATCAAATCGTTTGGGTTTACGGTCTGCAAATGTATGTTGCCGCGTTGGGTGAAGTCTATCAATCCGTTGAGGATCTGCTCAAGCCTTTGTATCTCGGCGATAATGATCTGTGTGTACTGCCCGTGCTTCTGCACGTCCAAGGGACCGCCGGAATTCATCTGTTTGGCCATTCTCCTAGCGAAGCCGCCGACTATGGCTAGAGGTTGACGCAACTCGTGCGCTACTTCGGCGGTGTGCTCGGCAATGGCCCGGCATTTGTTCGATTGTACGATGTGCTCGTACAGCTCATCGATGATCTTGATTTTCTGTATCAATGCCTCTTTTGATCTTCTAAGCTCTTCCTCCAGCTTCCGCCGATCGGTGCGGTCACGCATTACGCCGTCGAAACCGATGGGGCCGTTCGGGCCTTCAAACGATGCTTTGCATCTTATCCGCGCGAATTTCCTGGACCCTTGGGCATCCAGGATACCCACTTCTTCGTCCCATATGGCCTCCGGCTCGAGCCCGAAGATGGATTCCAGGCGAGGCCGGTCCTCAAGGGACACGTAGTTTGTCAACGGAGTCTCCAGCAAATGCTGCACCCGATACCCGAGGAAGGCCTCCACTTGGGTATTGACGAAGCTGAACCGCCCATGACGGTCCAATGAAAAGATGATGTCCGGAACCTGCTCGACCAAGTTGCGGTACAGGCGCTCCTGATCTCTCAGCCATTGCTCAAGCTCTCTACGATGAGTCGTGTCCGTCACCAGTTCACATGCGCCCACAAGCTCGCCCTGACCGTTACGAATGGGAGTGGCGGTGTGTTGAAGCCACACGGTGCTTCCGTCCTTCCCCCGTCTCGGGCGTTCCGAGACCGACCTCGCGGCGCCTGCGTACACTTTTCCCACCGGACATTCATCGCATGGCTCGCCGCCGCCGGCCATGAATTCGTAGCATTTCCTGCCCACCGGATCACCGAATGTGTCTTTCAACAATTGGTTGGCGTAGATAACCCTGTAGCCCGTATCCATTTCCCAATACATCTGGCCGGCGGTCTCCAGCAGTCTGCCGAATCTTTCCCTTAAGGCCGAATCAGGCACCTACGCGCCTCCTCAACAAACGTTGTCGGCGAGCATATATACTCATTATTATTATCGCGATTCTCCGGACGAATGTCCAGTTGTCCGTTTCTCCGCAGGCCATAAGGGAGCAGTCCCACGCCGACGGCTTTGAATATCTCCTCGGGTCATCGCGTTTGCCGAAAGAATCGTCCGTCTATGCATGAGGACATCTTCAAGGCTTCTCAAGAAAATCCCCCGGCTCCTTGAGGCACAACGAATCATGGAAATGTATCTTCCATAGGATGGGGGATAAACATACCTCCTCAAGCGGCTTTATGACTGCCGGGCAGCTCATCGACCGTTTCGGTGCCGGTATTCCGTCCTATCCGGCGACACCAATCCTATGGAACACAATCCCGCGACCACGTAGCACGCGGCAGCGATTGCAAGAAGCGTTGAAAAACCGAATGTCATCGCTGCAAGAACGGCCCCCGGCGCGGCCGTTACGGAGGCGTAACCGTTGACGGCCCAGGCGAGAGGCACTGCCCGCCGCGCTTTGCCGTGCATCGCGGCCATGCCCCAGGCGAACGGGAATCCCATCAGGAAGGCCGGCGGAAACAAGGCAATTAGTGCCAAGACGGCTTTGGTTGAATCCGAAAAATGGGAGGACCATTCCATCGCGGGGTTGATCAACGAGGAATAGACGATAACCATGACGGCAATAACGCACGCGACGGTGAGAACCCCGCCCGGGACCCCTCGCGTGACACGCGGCTGGACAAGACTTCCCACTCCGGCAAACAATAGGAAGCCGCCGACCACCAGAGCGGCAGCCGATACGGGGTCCCCGAGGATGCGTGAATATATCTGAATAAAGGCCATTTCCAGGAGCATGAACCCCGCACCGAGCGCCCCAAAATAGCCCAACATCGGAAGCATCGGGTACGAGTGTGTGGGAGCCCCGGATTTCACGAACACCAGGGGAAAGAGCAGCAATAAGCCGGCGATAACCGCAGTCCATACGGCCGCGACAATCAGTACCAAGAATCCCATCTCCGCAGCCGCAGGCCACATCGGTCCGAAAGAGTCCCGCAACAGGTCCAACGAACGCCATTTGAAGAAATCATGGAAAAATGGTCGGTTATCCGTTGCCGGTCGGATATCGCACACCCACTCCCCGTAGAAATCCTTCCGTTCAGGCGACACGAACTTCTCCATAGCGTGTCGAAACCAAGAAATACTCTCGCCGGCAGGGCCGGGGAGCAGATGAACCCGGTTGGTCATGTCCCGACCGATACCGGGCCCCCACTCCAAGTCCCATGACATTTGGTCGCATATTCGGCTGAATGCCGCAACAACGGATTTCGGGATAGGCTCCTTGGCGGTCATGGTGAGATAACCCAACTCATCCCGTGCCATCAGCAAACAGGCACCGGGATCCGGGGACCTCCGAGCTTCCAGCGCCTCGATCCAGCCGGCCCCGATCCTCATATTGTCGCGATGCGGGAACTGAATGCCCCGAACCGTGGATGCCAGGCCCCCGGGATTGAGGACATCAAGGCACAGCGAAAAGCCTTCCACCGTGGCAAGATAATTCTCCTTCAATCCCCCTATGCCGCCGGACCCGGGGGCAAAGCCCTCCAATTCCGCGAGATGGATGATGTCGAAGCTCTCGGTACAACGGTCCAGAAAGGCGCGTGACTCCGCTTGAACGGCTTGTACTCTAGGATTGCGTAATATCCCGCCGGACTTGGATGCAATGATGTCGATAACATTCTTGTCCGGCTGTACGAACACGATCGTTTCGGCCTTACTGAGTAGGGCCGTGCGAAGATGGACGGTACCCCGTTCTCCAAGTATGAGAATCCTCCGAGGTCGTATGAGCTTGTACGGCATAGCGCCCAGGGTACTTAGCAGGAATTGGTCCGCCTCCGGTCCTTCGGCCGTGATGACGGCTCCTGCTTGGAAGCCGTCGACCGTCACCACATCCATCTTTGGCGGTGACAGGCCTCCTCCGGTGGAGAGAAACCCGTGAAAGTGGTCGCTTGAATAACGATCGATCCTGCCGCGAGGCCCCCACAATGAACGTTCCAACTTGGCCGCGCCCTGATCAACCAGGCGTTGAAGGTGGGCGAGGTCCTTGTACTCATCGATTCGTAGAGGGAACAGTCGATCGACGGGCGTTAGACACGCGGCCCAAAGCAGCACGGCCGCGCCGCCGAGGCAGGCGGTGTAACCACGTTCGGTTCGTATGGCTTCAGTGTCCATAAGCAATACGCATGCCGCGATAACGCACATACACAAGGGTATGACGAGCCCGGCAGGGGAAACACGGCTCATGAGCCACAGGATCGTCAGGGATCCAACCGCGCTTCCTCCCAGGTTCGCGGCGTAAACCAGGTGAACACGACCCGTTTCCACCGTTAACACCAAGCCGATCAGTATTCCGGCAAAGAGGAAGGGGAGCAGGTGAATCAACCAAAACAGCGCCCACCACCCCAGGCAACCGAGAAGGGAATCCGGCGCGAAGTAGACGCTGAGGGGAAGGGTTTCTCCCAAACGCAAAGCCAACGGCATGGATATTCCGAAACACAATGCCGATCGGCGTATAACCCGGTCGGAATTATGTTCGAACCATCGAGGCCGTAGGCTGAGGATCGTGCCCCCCGCCCCGAACCCCAGCAGTGCGCAACTTATTACAAGGAATGAGAAATGATGGTATCGAGCGATCAGGAAACAGCGCATCAGTACGAGCTGCCAGCCGACCACGGCGACAGACGACAGGAAAACGGCCGTGAGTATCCTGTAATGTCGATACATCGGTGACGTCCGCCGACTGAACGGGCCGCTTCAGGTCTATTGCCGATCCTCATGTATCAACGGGACGAAGCGGACGAGTTCGAGGGTTTTCGATGTGCGTCGCCCATCCTCTTCCTTATTGACAAGGACAAGCCGCTGGGTTTCATATCTCCCACCGACGGGTATGATCATGCGGCCCCCGGGCTTGAGTTGATCAAAGAGCGGCGGTGGGATGTGCAAGGCCGCACAGGTTACAATGATCCTATCATAGGGAGCGAATTCCTCAATGCCGTAGTACCCGTCACCCAACCTGATCTTTACCGATTTGTAGCCTGTTTCTTGGAGAGTTGCCGCGGCTCGCTCGAACAACGGCTTTATGATTTCGATAGTGTATACGTGAGGCGTTATCTCAGCTAATACCGCCGCCTGATAACCCGACCCGGTGCCGACTTCCAGGACTTTCATGTCGGGCTTTATCTCCAGGGCCTGCGTCATCAGGGCAACGACGTACGGTTGGGAAATGGTCTGTCCGTGGCCTATGGGCAGGGGACAGTCCCCGTAAGCGGCCATCCGCTCCGACGCGGGAACGAAGAGATGGCGCGGGACCTTCAGCATGGCCCGGAGGACGGCGGCGTCATTGATGGGGGAACGCCTGAACCCGCCGAGCCTGCTCCTGACCATGGCTTCTCTCTCCTCCGCCCGCTCATGGAGTACGACC
>JAZDOF010000857.1:0-3882 GCA_043799015.1 Pseudomonadota bacterium
CATATCGACAGACCCAGACCGGTGCCTTTTCCGACCGGCTTGGTCGTAAAAAACGGGTCGAAGATTCGCTGGAGGTTGGCTTCGGGTATCCCCGGGCCGTCATCGGCGACATCGACCACGACATGACCGTTCGCGGCCACGGTGGTCACTTCTATTTTACCCCCATGATCGTCGATGGCGTCAAGGCTGTTGTTGATAAGATTCATGATTACTTGCTGTATCTCGCTGGGTGAAGCAAGTACCGTCGGCAGGTTCGAGGCCAGATGCATGACGATCTTTACGTTGCCGTAGCGGACCCGTTGCTGGCAAAGTCCCACCACTTCCCGGATAATATCGTTCAATTCGATTGGTTTGGGCTTGGGATCGGTCTTGCGGGCAAAACTCAGGAGCTTGTGCGTAATCTGCTTGCATCGGCTCCCTTGGGTGCGGATCTGTTGCAGAGACTGCTTGAATTCGCCCACATTGGGGTACGTCTCCATGGTCCCCTCATCAAGAAGGTCCTGAAGCCATCCCGCCTCTTCCACCATGACAGCGACGGGGTTGTTGATCTCATGGGCGATGCCTGCGGCAAGTTCTCCCAATGACGCGAGCTTGCCGGCTTCGATCACCCGCTCGTTCATCATTTGCTTTTCCAAGTCCGCGTTCTCTATATGAAGTACTATACGCCGAGATAGCAGAAAGGCCACAGCCACAATGCAAACCGCGCCCAGAAAGAATACGATAAGCGTGAACGTCCGGGCCGTGTAAAGGGCCGAATAAGCATCATCCGTGCTTTGCTGAAATGCCAAGAGCCAGTCGCCGTTTTTCAGGCACGCGGTTACATACAAGTAATGTTGCCCGGACGGCGTGAGCAGTTCGACGACGTTTACTTCTTCTCCGGGCTTGCCCGCGGTTCTGAGAAAACCCGCGTACGGTTCGTTGGACGGGACTATTTCAGACCTCGGTTTGGTTTGAAACTCCCCCTTTCTGTTCAATATGAAGGCAAATCCGGTCGTACCGATCCTGATGCTCTCGACAAGCGAGTTAAACGCCTCGAAGTCCACCGTCGCCCTTAACAGCCATTTCCTGCCCTGATATTCCATTCGAGACGTGACGATGAAATGAGGAATGCCTCTCAAGCCGGGAAACACGTCGCTGATGTATTGCTCGCTCTCCATGGCCTCCTTGAACCACCGGGCCTTGGAATAGTCCGCGTCCTTCAGCCGGTACGGCCCCGCGTACGCGATCTGGATTCCCCTATCGTCCACTACTCCCATGTCTACGAAAGATCTGCCGTACTCTCCTTGCAGCACCTTCAATCGCTCCCGCAGAAAATCCTCGTCCGACAATTGCTGTACCGTGGACGATTTGGCCTGGACACGGATGTTCGCTACTTTCTCGTTGAGGAAGGTATCGATGTTTTGCTTGTGTTTCTTTACCAGGACGCTCAGGTGCTCCATAACTTTGTCCTGGTACGACACCTGGAAATAGTAGCGAATCGTAAGGCTGATCAACAACAGGGGAGTTACCGAAACGGCAATAATGATCAACACCATATTTCTTCTGAGCGCCCGGTAATACGCGCTGTGGTCTCCCGACTTCTGATCCATAACCCGCCTCTTTACGGCTGTTCGGCCTTCCGGTGATATCCGTCGCCAAAATTAATGTCCGGGAAGCGTTCACCACGACCATGCTATTTTTGCACCCGGAAAAGCAAACCACAAAGGCACCAAGACACAAAGGAAGATGGGAAACGGTACAGTGAGTCCGATTAGGGCACGGATTGGGTCCGCCGAACAATTTCTGCGAACCTTTGATTTCTTTGTGCCTTCGTGTCTTAGCGGTTCATTCCTTGTCCGCTGCGGTGCCCGATTACCATGTCCGTTTTAGGGTTCGGACGTCTTCGGAGCTTCCGACACAAAATCCCCCCCTTCCGGGCCGCCGGTAAAGGAGCGTTGGTGGATTATCCCGTTTCCGACATCTCCCTGCTTCGGACAAGGGTTTTGTCACGTGCTGTAGGAGCCGCCGCCGGTCGTTCAAACCCCTCGCTTCCCGCGAAGCTCTCGGCCGGCCGCGTCCAGGATCTTCTCCTGGTGTCCGCTCTTCTTAAGCGCGGCCTCTCTCACTTTGGCCTCGAGTTCATCGATGTCGCACGGCTTCATGATATAGTCGAACGCACCCAACTTCATTCCCTCAATGGCCGATTCCGCGGTCGCGTGACCCGTCAACATTATCACCTCAATTAACGGATAGCGCCTCTTGATCTCACGGAGCGCTGTGGTCCCGTCCATACCCGGCATTTTTACATCCAGGATAACCACATCTATTTCAGGAGCTTGACTCAACCGATTGAGACAGTCTTCTCCGCCGTAAGCCACTTCCACTTTAACATCTCGATGTGAAAGGCGCTTTTCCATTGCTGTGACAAAAGCTTCTTCGTCATCCACAAGTAGTATTTTAGGTTTCAGCATCGCGTGTTCCTTTTGGGAAAGCAATCACGACCGTGGGGGGCAGGGGGCCCGGCCGACCATAAAGACATGCCGGAGGTTACCATTAGGACAGGCCCGACACCGAGGGCGGCCGGGGTTCCCTGTTTGTGACGGGCGCCCGTTTCCGAAACCCAAACATGTGAAAGCCCCTGCCGGTCCTTTCCGGGACTAGGGCGACCGCCGGTCGCCCCTACAAGAACTCTTATTCGCCGGCAACCGGGATTGTTTCGAGATAAGGGTCGCCTTCCAGCGGGCCATCCGCACGTAACCATTCACTTACGAAGGGGAAATTCCAATCTTCACGTGGCGCAGGCTTTCCAGCCTGCGAATTTTCTTAGTGCGATCTCGGCAGGCTGGAAAGCCTGCCCCACAAGAGTGAATGGTTACATCCGCACCACATTCCGCCTATCCCTTAGTACGCGTGATAATCCCGCAGCATCTGATGCCTTACGTTGGGGTCCGTTTCATCGAAAAGCAGTGCCGCGACCTCGTTGAAGACGTCCGACAGCTTGACCATCCCTTCAAGTCTTCCGTTCTTCTTCACGGGCACCATGGACACCGTGTGTTCCATCATTATGTTGAGAGCGTCGATGATGTTGTCTTCGGGCTTCACAGTGCCGGCAAACGGCACCACCAGTTCCTTAAGGGTTCTGGGCGACCCGACCCCCGTTTTTTCCGTTGATTCCCAAACATGCTTTGCGCTCTTCAGAAGGTCCGTAAGATGGACGAATCCCAACAGGTCAAAGTTCGAGTCCACCACCAGAGGAGTGGAATGGCCGTGTTCGAGCTTCCGGTCTTCCGTGACTATCCTAAGCAGTTTTATTGCCGTTATCACATCGAGGTCTTCGCTGAATTGAGGCCATTGGTTTCGGTTGATCATGAGTTTAGATACAGGCATTGATTGCGGCATATCCGTTCCTCTCTTATCGTTGGGCGGTATGGTATCTGCCGATGGTTCCGTCCGAGATTGGGCCGGAAGGACCGGTATCGGTCAGGAATTATGGAACCCGGCATCTTGCCGGTCCTACCGTGCGATACAACCCGCATACCGTGAGGACCGGCAGGATGCCGGTCCTACCACGGCGCGAATTGATCGGCTTCAATCCCCTCTTCGCAAGGCAATGTTCATGGCCCGGGCCGCGGCTATCTTTTCCTCTTGTTTCCATTTCTTGCCCGCGGCCTCCAGCACTTTGCCCAGAAGGACGTCGATATCGCAGGGTTTCATCAGGTAGTCCAATGCACCGAGTTTCATCCCGTCGATTGCCGTCTCCACCGTCGCGTGACCGGTGAGCATGATGACTTCCACGAGGGGATAGGATTTCTTTATCTCTTTCAGGACCTCGACCCCGTCCATGCCCGGCATTTTTACGTCGAGCACCACCACGTCGATGGTATGGTCGGATTTGAGTTTCTC
>JAZDOF010000496.1:0-6985 GCA_043799015.1 Pseudomonadota bacterium
GCTCCTCCGAAATGAATGTATGGGTCCCCGGGACCACTTGCTCATACGATGTTTTAGGGTGCAGGCGGTGGTCCGTCAAGGGGTACTACCCAAATTGTCCGGCATTTGAAGGCTCTCAGCAATAGACTTCCGAACGATGGCTTATTAGGCCTCCAAGGCGGGGTAAAGGCCATCAAACTTTTCAGGACAAGATGCCCAAGTCCTATGGGTCTGAAAAGCCGGGCGGAGTCTAGGCACACTATCGGATTGACACGGCGGCGACCGTCGAGGACAATAAAGCTTCCGGCGACGGAGTGCGATGAAGTCCCTTCGGCCACGTCCATTGCATCTCCGTTGTGATTCGAGCTTTGCCCGCCTCCGGCGACCGCACCGGGGCACTGTGAGTTCCAATGACGAATCGCTATTATTCCGTGGTGATGGACGGCACCGTCAGAGACGGGTCGGACCGCGAGGATGTGGCAAAGAACCTATCCATCCTTTTCAAGAAAAACCCGACGACCCTTCGGAAGCTTCTCAGCGGAACGCCGAGAGCCGTCAAGAAGACGGACGATCCCGACAAGGCCCTGCAATTTATGAAAATCGTTCGCAATGCCGGGGCCGGATGTCGAGTCGAATTGATTGAAGAGGAGGATACCGGGTCCGCGGCCCCTTCCAGTGAACCGGAGCAGGTCCCGGGGGCGGAAGGGTACGACCCGGGCATTTTTTGCCCGAGATGCGGATACAAGCCAAAGAATGAAGACGACGTGTTGCTGGTCCGCGGCGATTGCCCCAAATGCGGCCTTCTGGCGGCGCCTCCCCCGGATGTAGCGGCGGGAGTGCTTGGTATCGGTGCGGCCGGAGGGCGCGTAGGTGCCACGGATGATGAGGAGGACGAGTTCGAGGAGGAAAGGCCGGGCAAGGTGGACCTGTACGGGGGAGAGACCCCGGCCCCCTGGTCGCGTCGGCGGATCGCCGCGCTTCAAACCTGCGGCATGTTCTTGTTTTTGTACCTGCTGATTTTCATGCTGCTCAGCTTCACCTTTTATGCGCCGTCCACCGTGTTCAAGAGGTCGACGGTCGAATTTGTGAAATCATCCCTTTCCACTTTGCCCTTACTAACTGCCGCACTGAGCGTCGTAGTGGTTTGCGTGTTGATACCCGTGTACAACAAAGGCCTTACGTACGGCCAGAAACTTGCCGGAGTGGGGCAGTTGTACACGGAAGAGGCCCAGGCGGCCGGCCTGTGGCTTTCATTGGGTTTTCGGGCCGGTACGGCGCTGCTCATCACGTTGGCCCCGGCCCTGACGGTTCGCTGGATACTCATGAAATTCGGGCTGCTGGAGAGCTCCACGGCAGCCGGGTTGCTCGTCATAGCCCTTGCCGCCCTGAGTTGGGTCGCTGCCGGATGGTTCGCGTATACTCGACCCGACATGCGCGGTCTTCTCGACTTGTCCGCGGGTACGGTTCAGATTGAAGAAGGAATCGAACCGACGGGTGCCGGACGTAGGGCGATAAAACCCTATTTCGGGGTGGCGGCAATACTCCTGTCCTTCGGCGTTGTTTTTCCACTGCTCTCCCGGCTGTTCACACGCTGACAGCCGATCTGCAAACGGATCGATCACCGGTTCGGTCCGTAAAATCAACAATTCCGAAAACCGGCCGATCAACCGACCGAAGTGGTTCGGATCGGCGGCGATCCGATCGCTTAGGGGCCGAGAACGATCAAGGCATCAACTGCAATTGGGGCCTGACCACGTATGATAAGCGGATTAATGTCGATCTCCTTTATCCGATCGTTTTCGAGCCCTATCCTACCGACTGCGAGAAGGATACGCTTCAAGGCGTCCCGGTCGACAGGCGGCATTCCGCGGACCGGTCCCAGTATCTTGCGTCCTTTGATTGCGTCCATCATTTCTTCCGCGTCGAGACCGCTCAACGGAGCCAATCGAAAAACCACATCTTCGATGATTTCACTGAAGATACCGCCCAGACCCAACATAACGCACGGGCCGAATTGGGGGTCGCGAGTCATGCCGACCATCAATTCGCGCGATCCCTTGATCATTTCCTGGACTAGTACCGCCCCACCGGGTGATTTCACCACCTCGGCAAGTGATTCAAATGCTGTGGTGGCTTCATCGTGCGAGCGCACGTCGAGGTGAATCAGTCCCTTGTCGGTTTTGTGACTAATATTCGGGGAACACCCCTTGATGGCCGCGGGGAAACCGATCGATTCGACGGCCTGTTTCAGTCCGTCAATATTATGAACCAGGATTTCTCGCGTGGTGGGTATGCCGTACGCAGTCAGCACGAGTTTGGACTCATATTCGGAAAGGACCTGCCGACCCTCCCTACACGCAGTGTCAATAATTTCCATAGCATCCTCCGTGGACGTTCTTTATAGCTCCCATTCGGACCTGCGCGCAACTCCAATCCTTGATTCGGCCTAAGAATCGTCCGACGTGAAAAAAAATCTTGATTCCCGCAGGCTGACGGTTTACACGTAAAATATAAAGGTACCAGTTGTGAAGAGGATTGCATCCAGTGAGAAGCTCTTTTAGCCGGGCAGCCGTAGGCCCGGCGGGCGGAAATGTGGTGAATGTCGAGAAGGCGTTTCATAGGGGCTAGGTGACGCCTGGAAATCCGCGGTTGGATTCCTCCTTGAACGGCGGGATCAGAGCACTGGATATTCTCTCTACAAGAAAGACGACCCTAATTTGTGGCGTCGCGCCGCGTTTGGGAACGGATGTCTTTTATTCATCCGACGGCGGTTGCATATACTCGCGCGCTGGGACCAACACATTACCACTATTAATTCAGGTAAAGGAGTAGACGATGGCCAAGAAGCCGCCAAAACGGGATCCAATCATCGTGTACAAGCGGGAAGACAAAGGCTTGAAGCCGTTCCTCCCCAAGGGGGTGGGGTTCCGATTCGGACGGGAACCGGTTCCTCGGCCGCAACAGAAGCCCAAGAAGCCCAAAGAGCCCAAGGTCATATTGCCGGAGAAGCTTCGCTTTCATCAGCAGTGCCTTCAGGAGATGGACAAATTTTCTCCGGTGGAAAAGGCCGTTGCACGGGCCTGTTATTACATGTGCTTTTTGGTTCACGAAACCAAAGGAAACACCGACCTTTTCCCGCTCAAGCACGGGGTCCTCGAGAAGGTTTTCAAGGCGGGCCTTGGTTCGCTGACGGTCAACTACGTGCGTCGCGGCGATCGAGAGATTTACCATTTGTCGAACGACGCGAAACGCAAGTGGGAACTCGAGACGGGGTCAAACAAACATCACATTAGGATGTATCTCACATCGAAGTGCAAGGTTGAGTTCGAAGAAGGATATTTCGATCTGTATCACTTCCATGTTGTAATGGAACCTTTTCGTTTTTCCTTCTACGTGCCTATTCACCAGGCGCCATGGCTGGACAAGAGAAGACTGTCGCGGCGGAGATTTCATTACCCCCAAACCGTTGAATACGGTTTGCATCAGGGCAAAGTGATCACCACCTCTCGTAAGGCCACCATGGTACCTCTGGAAGAGATCAAACGGGAAATGGAAGTATTCCTCGCAACGGACCTGAGCGCGCTGAAATAGGTATTCGTTCCTCGCGCCTTTCCGCCAAGAGGCTCGGCAACAGCTTCTAGGTCTCGGAAACGACGATTGCTTAACGAAGGGGACGGGGCCTATGCGCGCTCCGTCCCCTCATCCGACCCCATGACGCGATCGGGGACACATCCCTGTTCAAATCCGGCGATAAGTCTTCATGCCGCTCGCGACCACCGCTCTGCCGCACCCCGAAAATCGGTAACCGTTCACCACGATGGATGAAGAATGAACCACGAAGACGCAAAGGCACAAAGAAATCAAAGGCTGATAACCTACAGAGACCTCCAGGCCAAGCGGGCGCTTTGATTCACGAGCGGACGCGATTTGTAACCAATACGCGTTTATTAATCATATCAACTTCTTCTTCGTGTCTTGGTGACTTAGTGGTTTGGTCATTTCGGATTCAAGAGTCGTTCCCGGTGAACGGTTACTCTTCACCAGGTTGCGCGTTCCTTCCGACCCTGGCGTCCCCTTTTCATCGGAACCCGTCAAGGTCGGCACGGAGAGAGAATGCGCCAGTTGTGTTTCCAATTCGACTTCTATCGTGCGGCGGTAATCATAGTAGTGCTCCGCTACAACGCAAGCGGAAAGGAAATACCGGAACCTCTCGGGAAATCTCAGCAGGCCCTTAAAGAAGCATTTCCAGAACGTCAATCTGGATGGGTATAGGACACCCTGTCGAAAGATTGTTATGAATACGGATCTCAGCTCAGAGATGTACGGGAGAGAAAAGGCCTTTTTCGGAGGCGGTGATTCCATCCTCGACAAGTATTCAAATGACCGTTCCAAATAATGTTTCGGTTCATAGAGCACTCGATACAGATGGATGAATTCCGTGGCAATTTCATTCAGCGGCCTGGTGGGGAGGAAGTTGAGGAGCCCGGTTTGGCTCCCAAAGTTATCGTTGAATCCCCTGAACATAAGACGGCCCTCTTTCTCAAGCCGTTGCCATAGATCAGTTCCAGGGCCTGCCTGAAGTAGCGTGACGAACATTTCAGGGATGTAATTCCGGGAGGCGAAATCGATCAGACCCTTATCCGCTCCAGCAAGTTCATTGTCAAATCCCAATATGCATCCTGCAATGATTTGCAAACCCGCACGGTTTATCTTCTCACACACCCGATCCAGGTCAACGGCAGCGTTCTGAAATTTTTTCGCGTCGTTGAGTGTCTCCCGGTCCAGAGATTCTATCCCCAAAAAGACCTTCCAAAAACCGGCACGAACCATCAAATCGAGTAGTTCCTGATCTGCTGCAAGATTTACCGAGGCTTGGGTGTTGAAGTCAAAGGGGTTTCCTCTCTCCTCCATCCACGGGACCAGTTTTCTGAGCAGCTCTTTCGTCCTGGAAGGATTGCCGATAAAGTTGTCGTCCACAACAAAGACGAGCCTTCTCCAGCCCAGATCATACAGGATTTGCAGCTCCTGCAGAATCTGATCCGGGGACTTTGTTCGGACCTTACGCCCGAACATCAGGGTAATGTCGCAGAATTCGCAATGAAAAGGACACCCTCTGGAAAACTGAATTGCCATGTCCACGTAATCATTGATATTCAACAAATCGTATCTCGGTGGAGGGGAGATGGACAGATCGGGTCTTCCGTTCGGCTCGATAATTATCCCGGACTCATTGTGCTTCAGGGCTTCAAGAAGCCTTGGCATGGAGGTCTCCGCTTCTCCTCGCACCACAATATCCGCACCGGCCTTCAAGGCATCCTCAGGCGCATGGAATACCAGAGGTCCACCCGCAACAACCGTCTTGCCTCGCGCCTTGGCCTGCCGAATAATTTCCATTATGCCGGAATATTGATTCCCCATGCCGGTAACAAAAACCGACTCGCAATGATCCCAATCGTCCTCGGAGACTTCACGAACAGTGATATCGACCAGCCTGAGATCCCAGTCCTGCGGTAACAGGGCGGCAACGGTCAGCAATCCCAAGGGAGGTTGCACACATTTCTTGTTGAGCATCCGCAAAACCTTTTCAAAGGACCAAAAGGTCTGGGGATACCGAGGGTTGACCAGAAGTACGTTCATCCTGCCGTCCTGGAATGTCGACTCAAAAGGGTAACGCTCTCTTGTGTCTTTGCTGACATGTTGTAGATATTGCTTGTTCTCCGACTCCTCTTACGCTTCAAGGATGCGTGAATAGACCCCAAAACCAGGAGGACTCGGATGGAAAGAAAGATAGAGGAAATTGACCGGGAGTTCAACAGCATTGTCGGGCATGTGACGAGAACGGCTCCAGGCGGAGAGATTCACGTGGTGGAAACCACGCAAACTCTGACCGCATCCGTTCAAGCAAACAGGGGGATAGGCGGCCGGCCGCATGATATGACCACCGACGGAAACGCGCCGCACCCTTCCGGGTCCTGCTTCCTTCCCCGCGGCCTTGATCCCACGGTCGGTCGATCCAATAAACCGGCGACGCAAGGGGGCCTTCGCCGCCGAAGACCCTCGTGCGCCCACGGAAAGCCGGGCGTAAGCGAATGGTTGCCGATCGAACGGTATTGCGGTTGATATCAGGGTCCATAAGCAGTATGTTCAAGGGGTAAGCCCGAGAACCCGTTAAACCTCCCGGCAGTGCCGACAGCATCGACGGTTCCAATCGGCGAATGAAGGACGGTTCTTTTCAGGTCCTTCCGCTCGGAAAATAGGTTTTCGGAGGGTAATCGGGCCTGGTTGCGGCTCGCCGCGCATGACGAGAGTCCGTCGCTCCTCGTTTATGAAATGCCGGCCTCCGGATCAGGTGTTAGCGGCCGCGACGGCGCATTCCGCCCAGGGCCGTTGGTCGGCCGCCGCGTTGGACCGTGAATGGGAGTCAAACTGATAATGCGAGCCTTACTCGTCAATGCTAAAGCGGGCTTTTCCTTTTGGACATTGCCCAAGACCGGCATACTGTCCGGAAGCAAAACACTTGCCCCGCCTCTGGGTATAATTACCGTCGCGGCTATGCTTCCCTCTCGGTGGGAGTTGAAATTTGTTGATCTTAACACGAGGCGACTCACCGACGCCGATTGGAATTGGGCGGATATGGTAATGGTCTCCGCCATGTTGGCGCAAAGAGACAGCATGCTCGCCGTGGTCGGTGAGGCCAAGAGAAGAGGCAAACCTGTCGTAGTCGGCGGTCCGTACCCCACTTCGGTTCCGGATGAGTTGTCTGCGGCCGGAGCTGATTTCCTGGTTCTGGGAGAAGGGGAGTGTTCGATCCCCCCATTTCTCAACGCCTTGGAACAAGGCGCGACCCATGGTGTTTTCCGCTGTGATGAAAAAGCCGACATGTCCACATCTCCCATCCCACGCTACGTTCTGATCCGATTCTGAGATTATCAAGTCCAAGTGGTTCAGTCCTCAAGGGGATGTCCGTTCGATTTCGAGTTCTGCTTCATTTTCCACCTGTACGGTT
>JAZDOF010000876.1:0-2892 GCA_043799015.1 Pseudomonadota bacterium
AGATGTTTGTTTCGATTCACTCAACCGTTCAGGGTTCCCGCAATTCTCAACGCGTGACGCTATAGGTAGCGTGCGCCCATAAAGGGCGCCCCGATGGGGCTCTCAAAGCTTTCAGCGAGCTGTGCGTAACCGCATTTATACACTATGCCGCGCCGGCCCGTTTCCGTAGGATGACAACCCCAGCGGGCCCGCACTACTTCGATACCGCTCCGGCGAGAGAGAATACGGGCAGGTACATGGAAACCACCATACCGCCGCAAATGCCCCCCAAAAAGACTATCATGATAGGCTCCATCATCTGGGTCAGGGCCTCCACCGCCGCGTCCACCTCTTCATCGTAAAATTCGGCGATCTTGGCCAGCATCGCGTCGAGCGCGCCCGTTGCCTCGCCCACTGCGATCATTCGAACCACCATGCCGGGAAATATGCCCGTTTCCATTAGCGGTTCAGCTATGGTGCGGCCTTCTGCGATCGCCATGCGCGTGTTCATGATTGCTCGTTCGATCACGACGTTACCGGCGGTTTTTGCCGTGATCTCCAGGGCGTCCAGGATGGGCACGCCGCTGGCGATCATGGTGCCTAACGTAGAGCAGAAGCGAGCGACCGCCACTTTCTTGACCAACATACCTATCATCGGCGTGTACAAGGTAACACGATCCATGATTTCCCGCCCTTTGACGGTTTGCACGAACCGGCGATAGGCGAAGACCGCTACACCGATCATTACGAGTATATGAATGATGTACTTCTGGAGAAAATTGCTCATGTTCATGACGAAAAGGGTCGGAGCCGGCAGCTTCTCGCCCGCCCCCGCGAACATCTCCGCGAAGACGGGGATGACGAACACTAGGAGCAGGGTAATAACGCCGAATGCAACCGTGATAACGACACCGGGATAGATCATCGCGCCTTTCACTTTGCGTTCCAAAGCTTGGGCCTTTTCCATGAAGACGGCGAGGCGTCGGAGAATGGTGTCTAAGATACCGCCCGTTTCGCCGGCATGCACGAGGTTGACGAAGAGGGCATCAAAAATCTTGGGGTGGTTCTTGAGAGAATCGGCAAACGTTGCGCCGCCTTCCACCTCGGACTTGACCGCGTAGAGCACCTTCTTGAAGGTGGTGTTTTCTTGCTGACTTGCCAGAATGTCGAGGCACTGCACCAGAGGCAAGCCGGCATCGATCATGGTAGCGAATTGTCGGGTGAAAATGACGACGTCTTTTACTCCGACGCTGGGTTGGAAGAAGTCTATACCCGCCAGCAGGTCCTTCGGCTTCTTCTTGACCTTAATGTCGGTGTAATTCTGCTTCTTGAGCTTGGCGATGGCCACCGATTCGTTGACCTCGGTCAGCTCGCCTTTTACGATGTTTCCCGCGCTTGATCGCGCCTTGTAGACGTATTCAGGCATAGGTCGTTCTCCCTTTGGACGGTCGCGTTCGAGGCCTGGCGCGGCGCATCACGCTCTTCGGCGGGTCATTTCTTCTTCGGCACCTTCTGCAAGGAAGCCATCATCTGCCGCATTTCATCCGGATCCGGGGACCTGGCCATCGTATCGTCAAACGAAATGACTCGGCGTTGGTACATCATTAAAAGGGCCTGATTCATGGTCTGCATGCCGGACTTGGCCTGTCCCACCTGGATTTGCGAGTAGATCTGGTGGATCTTGTCCTCCCGAATCAGGTTACGGATTGCCGCATTGGGTATCATCACTTCCAGGGCAAGGGCGCGCCCTCTTCCGTCCATGGTCGGGACAAGTCCCTGGCACATGACCCCTTCCAATACGAAACTCATCTGGGCCCTAATCTGGGGCTGTTGATGGGACGGGAAAACGTCTACAACGCGGTTTATCGTCTGGACGCACGAGTTTGTGTGCAGGGTTCCGAATGTAAGGTGGCCGGTTTCTGAAACGGTCAAAGCGGCTTCGATCGTCTCGAGGTCCCTCATTTCTCCGATGAGCACCACGTCCGGGTCTTGTCGGAGGACCGACCGCAGGGCCATGTGGAAGCTCTTCGTGTCCGAGTGGATTTCCCGCTGGTTGACGATGCAGGACTTGTGCTGGTGGGTGAACTCGATTGGGTCTTCGATGGTCATAATGTGCTCTCGGCGATCCGTATTGATCTTGTCTATCATCGCCGCCAGCGTTGTGGATTTCCCGGACCCGGTGGGGCCTGTGACCAATATGAGCCCACGCGGTTTCGAGCAAAGTTCGTTGACTACCGCCGGCAGCCCGAGTTCCTCGAACGACCTGATCTGATAGGGTATGAGACGGAACGCCCCGGCAAGGGCCCCTCGTTGAAGGAATATATTGGACCTAAATCTGCTCAGCCCCCTTACCCCGAAGGAAAGGTCCAATTCAAGGTTCTCTTCCAGACGATGCTTCTGGCTATCGGTAAGAATACTGTAGCAGAGCTGACGGGTTTCTTGCGGCTTGAGAGGAGGGTAATCGAGCGGGTGCAGTTCCCCCCTGACACGAATCATCGGCGGAACCCCGGGAGTAATATGGAGGTCCGAGGCCCCCTTTTCAACCATCTCCTTTAGAAAGTCGTGAAGGCTGCCCAACTTGGAATTTCCTTTCAAACTGGATTCGTCCGGGAATGTATCCGCATATTCCCGCAGAAAACGGCAGAGTGCGCGGCCTCGGCCTCGCCGAGTCCGCTGCCGCCTTTACCGCCGCGCCCCGGTTACATGGCGGCTTCCCATGAGAGCCCGGTTTGCCCCACATTGCGACAACGGATTTCCAACGGCCGGTACAATAATAGTCGGCTTTCGGCATGGACCACCTAGTCGGCCATGGTGCATCGCGCCAGTTCCTCTATGGTGGTCGTGCCCTCCTTGAGTTTCTTAATGCCGGCTATACGCAGTGAGTCCATGCCGATTCGGATGGCCTCTCTCTTG
>JAZDOF010000885.1:0-2977 GCA_043799015.1 Pseudomonadota bacterium
AGCCGTCATGGAATGCAGTTCTTCGGCCGGATAGCCGGTCAAATCCGAGAACGCCCGGTTAAAGTCAATGAAAGCCCCGTCTCGTGTAACCATGTCTATGGCATCGCGGGAAAGGGTGAAAAGATTCCGATAGCGATCTTCGCTATGGCTGAGGCGAGCCTCCACTTGTCGCCGGTGTTCGACTTCTTCGAGAAGCTCCAGATTTCGCGCGGAAAGCTCCATGGTGCGGTCCGCCACCGCCTGCCGAAGGTTTGTCCGAGACTGGGACACCTCGCTCAAAAGCGCGTCTTTTTGAAACCCTAGCAGTATTACATTCTTGATCATTCCATTGAAGGCCCTACCCGCACCCAACACCGTGGCGCCGAACGCGAATCCTCCAGCGGTAAGAACCAAACCCGTCTCCCCGCCTTGATGAAAAAACCTCGCGATGAGGGGCAGGAGAGTCAGGCAAACGGATGAAACATAGCATTCCGTCAGGGGAGCATGAGCCACCGCGATTGCTGCAGCGAACCCCACTAGAATACAGGCGAAAACGCACTGGTGGATGAAACTGTCTTCGGGGAAAATGACGAATGCCGCACAACCGAACAGCAGGGCGTGAATTGTCGAGCCCAGAAGAAACCGCTTTCCCCAGGGAAGGGCTGCTTCACCATGGGGGGCGGCGAGACGGAATCTTTGATGAAGAGCGTTCCTCGGAATCTGTGCCGCCAAGCAAACGGCGAGCCACACGACTATCCGTAGGTGGGGCACTACCTCCCACATTAGGGCGGCCAGCGTCAAGGCCGTGGCCACGGCGCCGAACATTCCAACGCGAGCCTGTGAATATATCTGTGTTATCAGGGCCGCACGGACCTCGATCTCATCGATACGGGCCTTGACCGCAGTCTTGTCGTCGATGGAATCCATCGAGCCGCTCATTGTCTCTCCCCCGGCTATATGGCCTTGGCCGAAAGTGCTGTCCTTTTCATATGTTCTCACCCTTTGCACCTCTCCATATTTGAAGAGGAAATAACGGAGCCGAGTTTCAACCGGCGGCATGAACGCAAATCATTCAGCCGGCGACATGTTCGGCAACCGCAGGTGTCCCCGCTGAAGACGAAATACGCCTCCCCAGCCCTCCGGAAGTCCCCTATACGTCCCGTGAAACCGCCGAGCAAATCAGCCGACGGATTACTCCAACAACCGTTACTCTAATACCCCCTCAACGTAACTCACCGAAAGCGCTGGGTCAAGCTTCGGTTTCCAGGGGAGATCCCGACGAACAAAGGTCTTGATTGGAAGCGGCAGAATGGGCAGATCAACGCAACACTCGGTCTGTTGAAAACGGGCTCATTCTTCCTCACCCAAGGCTTTGAGGAAGCGTTCAAGATCGATTTCGCCCGTTTGGCACGCGGCGAGGAAAGCATCCAGCTCGCCGACAAGTTTACGAAATTGTATGACCGTCTCCTGCCGATTGCTTATGATGAATGCCGCGCTGAACTTGAGTGATTCACGCATTTCTCCGATCATGTCGGGATTATCGGCGGCCAATCTACCGTAATCACGTAGTAATTGCTTGTATTGTCTTGCCTCCCTTTCCTCCGGCGTCTCGGTTGCCATTGGTAAAGCGCTCCTCCTCCGACCGGTGAATAACCCGAGTGCGGAAGCCGTAGCCGGAAAAAGCTTTCAAGCGACTCCGGCTTCAGTCCAACGGTTCACCTGACGACCGGTCAGGAATGGTCTCTGCGGCTTCAAGGCCGAAGGCCTTAGTATACAGGGGGCTTAAGAGGAAATGAAGAGGGGAGGTTAGGTCTACATCGCCTTTCGGGCCGCGTTTACGGTAAGAAACTCTTTGACGCACGCAAGCGTTTGAAGAAGGGCCTGCTCCTCTCGAAGCTCCAACACCCACCAGTCGCACAACGGTAATGTCCGCAGCAACCTGAGCCGTTGCTCCAGGTCGGTGTAATGAGCGGGAGGGATATGTCCGTCCGCAGTCTCTTCGTGATAGATGTGGGCGTTGTGAATCCGCGTTGGGTGGGGCAGCGTGAAATCGTCCATGTCGTATGCCCCGCTTACGACGGAATCGCAAACGTAAGCATGACCAACGTCCAAGGTCCCCCAACAACCGGTCTTTCGGAGGAGTTTTTCATATAGCTCCGGCCTCGCGGTCCAACCCCAAACGAGGTTTTCCAAGCAAACACGAATGCCCATGTCGCGTGCCGCGCCGGCCAGGTCCGCCAGACCGGTGAGAGTCTTTTCCCAGGAGATTCCCTCCATGGAATCGCGACCCAAACCCAGATGGACGGTGGCAAACCTACCGGAAAGGCCCGATATCACGCGCAGTGCTCGGAAATAGGTTTCCCGGGCTGTTCCCGCCCCTTCCGGGTCCGTGTTCCCCAACTCAATTCCTCGGAAGAAGAGATGATATCTAACCTCGAGAGGAGCAAGCCTTGCCGCCGCATTGGTCAGCCGGGCCTCTTCCCACTCGTTCTTCGGTAAGTCCTCCGGTCGCAGCGTCCAGTCTATCCCCTGAAAGCCATGGTCCAGGGCGAAAGACTTGAGGATGCCCACATCCGAGAACAGGTTCGGGCAAGCGAGCTTGGGATACGTCATGGAATCAGCTCCGGTAATTCGTCGTAGGCAAATAATACATCAGCATAGACGAATGATGCAATAGCTATTGCCGATGTTGGGGCGGAGACTTTCGGGGTGACTCCCTCAACCGGCAGCTCTTTTTGATCCAACATCCTTGAAGAGCCTTCGACACCATAGCCGCCGGCAACCTTCGTCCGGTTTGTTTCATGTCCATAATATAGTCATCATTGATTTGACGTATAGTCAATTTTTATTTATCGTGCCTTTCCGGCCCGGCCGGCGGTCAAGGCCGTTCCTTGATCCGTCGGCTATATGTGGACCCAAAAGGCCGGGCATCACCCATGTAAGAAGGAGAAGCCACGAGTTGTTGCGTTGCGATTCGGCAATAGAAATTTCAAGTTGC
>JAZDOF010000889.1:0-3413 GCA_043799015.1 Pseudomonadota bacterium
CACAAAGGAATCTCAGTCTTTGGCCTCTCCTCCTCCAAAGGATGCCAACGATGAGGAGTTTTCAGCCCTTTTCGACAAAGTCATGAAAATGGATAAGGACCTGCTGGCCAAGGCCGTTGTCATAGCGTCACTCAATCTTGATGTGGAGAATCTCAAGAAGGATGTGGAATTCGAGCGACAAGAACTCAAGAAGATGAGGGTCGAACGTAAAACGCTGCAGAAGCCGGCGCCTGAAAAGCCGGGGGATACGAAAGAGCAGAGGGCCGCCCGGTACAAAAGCGCTGAAGGGGCGGCTCCCGACAAACCCAAAGCGTCTCAGGAGGACCCTAAGATACAGGAACTGAATGAGCTTATCCCACTGGCCCAAGCCTATCTGCTTCGCCTTGAAGGGTTGTTAAGGGAAAAACGAAACGCGCTGAAGCAGCAACGGGCCGAGCATGCGACCATGAAGAGACAGTATGAAGAATCGGCGCAACAACCGATAAACATAGGAAAGGACTATGCGAAAGAGATAGGATTGACCTCCGGCCCGGGCCGTAGCGGCGTTGGGGCCTCGGATCGGATGCCGTTCCAGGAGCAACTTACGTTGCTGGACTATTACGTCACAAAGCCCGATCGCAAGAAACTCGACAGATTGGTCGATTACTACGGGAAGCTTCCGGACAAGTCCCTACGGGAGAGTTATTCCGCGGGGAAGAAGGTGGAAGATACGACCCATTTCGATCTAAAGGCTTCTGAAAGCTCCTTACGGGGCCAATTGACCGAGGCGGCGAAGGCGGGCGACCTGCCTATGGTGCAAAGGCTGCTTGACATGGGTGCGGGACTTGATCAGGGACCCGGCAGTTATTCGGCGCTTGCCTACGCGAAGATATTTGGGTCAAAACAGCTAATGCGCCTTCTCATGAGCCACGGCGGATGGGTCGATGTCCCGTGGGACCCCTGGGGAAGCCCGGGGCTACGAGTACTACTGCGGGCTTTCAGAGACCAGTTGGACAGGATAGAGCGACTCTCATCATCGACGTCCCTTCGCCACCCGACTCTCAAGGAGGACATCCGCGAAATGAGGGCTACGATCGAGTGTGTGGAGCGCGGACAAAGAGTGGGGGGAGGCAGGATCTGACCTTCTCGGGCCGGCTTTGCCGCAAATTTCAAGGAGCGTCACTATAGCTTCTGACGGTAAATCCCCCCTACCCTCCGTTTACAAAAGGGGGGTAATCATGCGTCCCCATGCGGCATTATGCCCCCCCTTACCGGGCTCCCGGTAAAGGGGGGATGGGGGGGATTTGGCTGTTTCGGACAAAACTTTCGGCAACCGGTATAAGTAATCTCAAATCCCCGTTTGCGGCGATATCGACTCTTCATTCTTCCTTTACGCCTTCCCCATCAATTGCCCCCTCCATCAGACTCACCGCCGTTCCGAGGGTTTCCGCATCAAAGGCGAACTTGGCCCCTGCGGCTGCAAAAAGGTCGGGTACCGGCTTTGTCCCGCCGAGAGAAAGACCCTGACGATACATTGCCAGCGCTCCGGCGCGGTCTTTCATGGCGTTACCCCATACCTGGACCGCGCCCAACAAGGCCAGTCCGTACTCGACGTAGTAAAACGGGACCGTATGGATGTGGAGCTTGCGCTGCCAACCGGTTCGAAGGTCTTCCTCCAATCCGCTCCAATCAATCCATGGGATGAAACGGTTCCACGTCTTTTCCCATTGTCGGTCACAAGCCGCGGGTTTACGGGCCTCCGCGGGATTCTCGTAAACCCAGTGCTGAAACGCGTCTACCACCGCCATGTACGGCCAGAAAAGGATGTTCTGCTCCAAATGTTCCGTAACCGCGCGGTCGGCGTCGACCGGATCGTAGAAACCGCCATGCTCCTTTAGAAGGTACGGACCCGCCAACAACTCCATGGCCATTGAGGCCACTTCGGAAAACTCCATGCCCACATGGCGCTGTTGTATGTAAGGCAGGCACCCGGACTCGAACCCGTGAAACGCGTGGCCGCTTTCGTGGAGCAAAGTTTGGACGTCATCATGCATACCCACGGCGTTCATGAAAATGAACGGCCGTTTCACCGCGGCGAAGGAGCAACAGTAGCCCCCGGGGGCTTTATTTTTACGATTGTCTAGGTCGAGCAAGTCCTCCACGACCATTATGTCGAAGTACGCTCCAAGCTGAGGGTCCAGTGAATGGAACAAGCGCGATGTTTGGGCCTTAAGGTCAGCAGCTTCACTAAACGGCTTTAGGGGCGGTCTGCCCAGGGGGTCGACATTCATGTCCCAGGGTCTCAGCGATTCAACCCCCAGGAGTTCGCGACGCTTCTCGCACAAACGGGCAGCGACGGGCACGACGGCCTTTTCGATGGCCTCATGGAAACGCATGCAATCCTGGGGCGTGTAATCGAAGCGGTTGAGGTCCTTCCAACGAAACGACCTGTAGTCGTCGAATCCCGCGTTGGCGGCCATCTTCAAACGCAGGTCCAAGAAGCGACCCCAGAGATCGCCGATGGCTCCGTAGTCTCGGATCTGTCTTTCCGCTGCCGATCTCCATGCGCGTTCCCTGAGCGACCGATCCGGATCCTGATACGCAGGTCTGAGTTGCTGAATGGTAATCTCACTTCCATTCCATTGGACGGTCTGCGCTCCCATGATCTTGTCGTACTCGGTGCACATCTTTTGTTCCAGAGCGACGAGCGGGAGATTTTCTTCCCGGAACAACTCCGATTCCGTGCGCATTCTTATATAAGGTATCTCGAATCCCGGGGGCACGATCCCGCAGTCGAGCAGCTTCATCTTGAGCCTCTGCTCGGCTTCTTCCGACTTGGGATAGATCTCGTCGAGAAATGTGAAATACCTTTGTTCAGCCTCTTTGTCCGCGGTGTTTCTCGTGGTCGCGACCATGAGTCTGCTGTAAGACTCGCTCACCAGTTCGCTCAACCGTGACCAATCGGCCAGGAATTCCGTTACGGACCCTGAATCTACGGATATTGAAATGAGCCTATTATAATAGGGCTCGAAATCCGGCCAGGACCAATGAAGTATTCCCGCAGCATTCGGGGGTAACGTCTTGAACATAATGCATCCTTTTTCCAGAAGTCTGATGTGGGGGCGCAATGCATGCATGGTTGCGGAAGCCCGGTCACGGACATGGGCCTCTGATTTGCACCCGTTCGGGTAATCGTTCACGCCGATGGACAAAGAATGAACCACAAGGCACAAAGACATTCATGGATCGTGAACGCCAGTCCTCCGACCCGGTTCGTGCTTGAATCGGACCCTATGCACCGTTTCCACGTCCCTTCGTGTCTTGGTGACTTTGTGGTTTGATTCTCCGGGTGCGACGAATAGGTCGCCGAGAACGGTTACCCGTCCGGAAGCGGCCAACTCATACCCGTACGGCGTTGCGGCTCACCGAACTGT
>JAZDOF010000893.1:0-2598 GCA_043799015.1 Pseudomonadota bacterium
CATTTACGGGATAGGCATCCTGCTGTTCGAGCTGTTGACCGGTCGTCGTCTTTTTCAGCATCGCGAAACCGTATCGGAAACGGTTCGCAGTATTCTCGAAATCGACATAGCGGACCGGATCGGCAAGGACGACGCCATACATCCCGAGATAAAACCCATACTAATCAAGTCCATGTCCCTCGAGCCGAGCGGCCGTTATACGTGGCCGGCCGAAATGACGGCGGACATCAAGGCGGTATTGAGAAAGAACGGTTTGCACCTCGACCGCGTGGAATTTGAGGCTTATCTTAGGGGCCAATTCGAAAAGGAGCTCCTTATCGACAAGCGCCGCCTGAAGAAGCTCTTCTCAAAAGACTCCCTCAGCGCGGAAAAGGCCTTCAGGGCACTGGTGACCGGCAAGAGGCACGACGGCCCCGAAGCGGAACGGGATCTTCTGGAAGAACTCCACGCCTTATCCCTGGTCCCCGTGGAGTCCCACACGGCGGGGGCCTCACTCCAAGAGGAAGATGCCGACCCGGGTCCTCGGAAACTCCAATTCCCGGCAGGTTCCAAAGTGTTTTCGGAGGACGATCAGGCGACCCACTTGTATGTCGTGGAAAGCGGAAAGGTGCGCTTGGTGGTCAGGTCCACAAAGAAGGAACGCACCGTCACTATGGCGCAACCGGGTGATCTCATTGGGGAATGCGCTTTCCTGTTCGGTTCCCGTTACGGCGTATCCGCACAAGTCGTCGAAAACTCCGTGCTCGTACGATACGAACGCAGGCAGTTCCTCGGTCTCATACCCGAGGGTTTATCTCGGCAGGTGTTGAAGAATCTGGCCGGGGGCGTGCGGAGGAGTTTGGCGCTCCTAACGGGTTCGCTTTTTGATGATGATCTCCTACGCCTCATGTATGCGCTGCTGAGTTCCCATCAGGACCGGGCGTCCAATGACAAGGGAGGCATTGATATCGAGCTGCTGCGCCAACAATATTCATTTCATGAAAAAGCCCGGCTGGACAAGTACCTTATAAAGCTTGAGTCTCTTCGAGTTCTGGACCGAGACGGTAAGAAGCTGGCACTACAGGACACGGACCGTCTCGAGGGTCTCCTTAGAGTGCTGTCGCTGGAAGCCGGCACCGGCTGACGTGCGGAATTCGCACGGTCATGGCTTCTCGGGTGGGCCGACCCGGGTACATAGGAATTGCGGAGTCTGAAACATGAAGGTGGTGGTAATCAACGCGGCCCCAAGGATGGAGGCCGGCAATACGCAAATGATGCTCACGCCGCTGTTGGTTGGAATGCGGCATGAAGGGGCCGAGGTGGACGTCGCGTTCCTCGGGCGCAAGAAAATCAAACCGTGTATCGGCTGCTTTACATGCTATGCCAAGACCCCCGGGTGCTGCGTTCACGCGGACGACATGCCGGGACTGATCGACCGCATCAGAGCCGCTGAGATGCTGGTTTTGGCCGTGCCGATCTACTTGGACCAAGTTACGTCCTTAGCCAAGATATTCATAGACAGGCTGGTGACCTTTCTTGACCCCCATTTTGAGCAGGACGATCAGGGGCTGCTCCATCCCATGCGATGGAAATTCCCGCCCAAGCTGTTTCTGGCTTCCGTTTGCGGATACCCCGGCATGCACAACTTCGATCCGGTCATGAGCTACATGAAGAAGCTGGCCCGCAACCTGCACACCGAATTCGTGGGGGCAATGCTGCGACCGGCGGTGTTTTCCTGCCTGATGACGCATCGCTACGCGGACCAAATACGAGGCGTCATGGAAGCGGCCCGCTTGTTGGGACAGGAACTTGGCAGGAGGGGCAAGGTCTCCGATGAGCTGGTGAAAGCCGTAGCCGCGGATATCTGCTCGGTCGAGGAGCTTCGGAAGGCGGCCAACGCGCATTGGGACCGGGAGATCGACAAACACAAGGATAGGCCGGCCTGATAAGGGAGTCATTCTTGGTCCCTGAAACCGCCCGGCCGACCATATAGGCCTCATCTCGCGAACGTCCATGCGCTTTGGCCGGGATAGCGGTATCCGGGTTTTCGGGGAAGATTGCTTCGTCGCTGCGCTTTTCGCAATGATTTACATCCCTTCGCAGGGCTTTTCAGGCAAAAGACACCCCAGGCGGCATGTCGGTGCCCACGCTGCATAACCTCTTGAAAGCTTACCTCATCCTTATTGTGCCGATGCTGATCGCGTCGTTGCTGCACGGCCTTTCCCGTGAAGCCGCGTGCGGAGGGCTGTTACATGTTTTCCCGCCACGGGTGGAGGATGATTCCGTGGCAGTGGCCCGCCCCTTATTGACGCGCTCACGTACTATTGCGACCGTCTCCGAGAGCGGGGTGGAATATCGAATCGACCAAACCTTTTTCAACGACAACGACTTCGCACTTTCAGGGCTTTTTCTTTATCGCTTTGCGGACGGCGGTGAAGGGGTCAGGGAGGGGACTAGGCTCCGAATAGACGGATTTCCGGCTGAATTTGAGATATTTGGACCGGACGAGCTTTTTCCGTTGTTGAAGGACCTTACCCTCGAAATGAGAGACCCGTCTCTGCTGGGGGCGGCCGGGAGTCACGTGCTCCTTGTGAAGGATCTCAAAATAGGAGTCAAGCA
>JAZDOF010000902.1:0-6098 GCA_043799015.1 Pseudomonadota bacterium
CATTTACGCGCTGGTTGTGGCCCTGCTGCTTCTCTTCGCGAATCCTTACACCGGCTGATCCGGTATCTTTCCGTTCCAGTCCCCCCGACATTCATTGGGGGGACTTCTCCCATCTTGTTTGATTCACCGCTAATAATAATATCAATATCGATCCGCTGCGGCGGGTCCCACGGTCGGATTAGGACCGTTTACAGGGCCATCGTCCGACCTACCCGCTCCTCCCCTTCATGACCGCCGGTGTGAGGGAAAAGTATTTTACCGTACCCGGAGATAATGGACGACCGTTTTACCAATGAAAGATTTGCTTCAACGACGGGCGTAAACGGCCGCCGGCATACGGACGGGAGATACCCCGGTACCTCCACCGTGGAGGCCGATCCGGCGCGTGATGAATCGGCCGCGTATGGGGCATTCAAGTTCTGCAACGTCTGCGGCGACGTGATGACGAAATCCACTCGCCTCATCACGTCGCCTCTCGCCGGATTGCTCCTGGTGCTGTTCGGGGCACTTCTCACCGGGTTCTACGGCCTGGCCTCAAAATTCATGGATACCCCCTGGTATCTGGAATTCCTTCTGCCGGCCGCATATTACGTCGGCGCCATACATATGGGGGTCGGCATTTTGTTTTTCTTCATCCGAGAACGGGTGTGGCGATGCAGGAAATGCGGAGAATTGGCGAAGAGGTAGTTTCTCGTCACGGCCAAGAAGAGGGCGTTGTCTAGTCCCTTAACAGGTGCTAATATCTGTACCGTCTTATGAGTGCGTTGGGAGGGGCCATGCGAGGTACCACCAAATTCTCCGAGGACATCGTTGCGCTGAGCGATATGAAAGTTAATCCAGGTAGAATCGTGACTCAGGTTGACAAGACCCATAGGCCGGTACTTCTGACTAACCGAGGACGGGGCGTGGCGGTTGTTCAATCGCTTCAGGATTACGAAGCTCAAACGGAAGAGCTGACATTCCTGCGCGGTGTCGTCCAAGGACTGATGGATATCGAGGACGGTCGGGAAATGAGCTTTGAAGAAGTAAAGAAGCGTCTCGGATTGAACTGACCCCGTGAATGGGAAATACAAGATCGCCTTTGCCGTCTCAGCGGTGCATGATCTTGAAGCAATCCGCAGTTGGTACGCGGATCAGGGTGCTTCTGAAGTGGGCCGGCGTCTGGTGACGGAAATAGTATCGGCCGTTGAGAGACTCGCCGAGTTCCCCGAAAGCGGCCGGATCGTGCCGGAGTTCGGTGTCCCCAACCTACGGGAAATCATACATCCTCCCTTTCGAGTGGTCTATCGTATCGATCGACGTGTTCGTATTGTCCGAGTGTGGCGCAGTGAACGAGCCCTCCGGCTGCCTTAGATCGAAACGCGAATTTTGTCTTCGGCACCCAAAGGCCAACCACGAGACCCTCGAGCCTTTGGTTTGTCGGTTTTGGGGTCACCGCCCGGCCCTACCGGGGTAACCAGGGAATCATCCAAGGTCCTGGAGATCACGCTGCTTGCCCCCCCTCACCTGGGCCCGAAAAGCGCGGTCCCGATCCGCACCAAAGTGGCTCCCTCCTCTATCGCGGCCTCGAACTCCCCGGTCATACCCATGGATAGTTGGTTCATATCGGAGGTGAGGGTACCCGTTGAAATGAGTCGGTCCCTGATTTCGCGCAGCCCTGCGAAGAATGGTCGGGCCGCCTCCGGATCGTCGAAAAAGGGGGGCATGGTCATCAAACCCAGGAGCCTGATGTGGGGAAGGCTTCGCACCGACTCGACCAGGCCGGTCGTCTCCGCCGCCGCAATCCCCGACTTCTGCGGCTCGGCGCCGATATTTACCTGAATCATGGCCCCCAGGGTTCGGCCTACCGCCCCTGCACGACGGCTCAAGTCCTCGGCGAGCCGAACGTCGTCCACGGTTTGCACCACGTTGAAAAGTTCCACCGCTTTTCCCGCCTTATTGCGCTGCAAGTGGCCGATCATATGCAACTCCACATCGGGCGCGGACAGAAGGCCTTTGCGTTCCTGGGCTTCGCGAACATAATTGTCGCCGATTATGCCGATGCCTGAGGCGACGGCTTCCCTCACCTTGCTTATCTCTTGGCCCTTTGCGGCCGCCACTATTTTGATCGATTCCGGGTCCCTCCCCGAACGAAGGGCCGCGTCCCTTACGCGTCGCCTTATGCCGGCAAGGTTCTCCGCTATCATGTCCTCTTACCTTTTTCCAGGAAGTCAAAGATCCCCAATTCCTTGAGGTCTCCCGCAACCTCGCAGATCGGCAATCCCACCACATTGGTGTAAGATCCGCAAACGCTCCGCACTATGCCGGACCCTATGCCCTGAATGGCGTATGCTCCCGCCTTGTCCATCGGTTCGCCGCTACCCACATAGGCCATCACCTCGGACCCGTCCAGGGGTCGTATGGTCACCTCGGACCTGACCCAGCGGACACGATCAAGATGAGGTTCGGCCCCCTTGACTATCGCGTAGCCGGTGTAGACCTCGTGCGATCGGCCTGCCAGTGTACCGAGCATTGCCGCCGCTTCGTCCACGTCCTTCGGCTTTCCCAGTACGCAACCGTCAAACACAACTATGGTGTCGGCGCCGAGCACCCATTTGAAAGGGAATCGCCCTGCAACTTCCGATGCCTTGGCCAGAGCCAGACGACATACCTGGTCCGAAGGGGATTCCTGGGGGAGTTGGTCCTCCTCGACATCGGGCGGAACAATCGAAAAGCAAATGTTTATGGAACGTAGAAGCTCCTCTCTTCTCGGAGAAGTTGAGGCAAGGATAAGATGTATGCCGTTATGATCCGTCATATGGGGTCGGTCCTCGTTGCAGCCCGTCTTTGGTCCAAGCCTAGCCCGCTCCGTTGGGCCCGGTGTAACGGGCGGGCATAAATCCCGCCCCTACGGTACATCGTGCTACGCTTATCCTATTTGTGGTAGGTCTTGAGACGATCGCTTCATCCCCAGGCGAGGACTATGCCGGTAGGAGTCCCTCCACACTATGAGGCAGGAGAGCGTTCTTGAGCTTCCCCAACGCCCGTTTTTCCAGTTGGCGTACACGTTCCCTGCTGGTTCCGAAGTGGTCGCCGAGTTCCTGTAGGGTCCAAGGCGAGTCCTCCATGATCCGTTTGGAGACGATGAAGCGTTCTCGAGGGTCCAGCGACTCCAGCGCGTTGCCCGCTATGGCGGCTACCGACTTTTCGTTTTCACGTTCAATAAGGATGTCTTCCTGATTGGGGCCATCATCCTGAAGGAGGTCGATCCCGGTGAGGTCCTTGTCCTCGGCAAAGGCTTCGTTGAGTGACCAGTCCCTGGCGCGGACCCTGGCCTCCATCTCAATGACCTCGTCTTCCTTGACGTGAAGCTCCTCGGCGAGGTTCTTGATACGCTCGCTTCTCGAATCCCCGTCTCCTCGTTCACCCAGGTCGCCCATGCGAAAGAACAGCTTCCTTTGTGCCTGGGTAGTTCCCAGTTTGACAAGATTCCACGATTTGAGAATATAGTTCTTGATGTACGCCTTGATCCACCACACGGCAAACGAGGCAAGTCGGAACCCCTTGTACGGGTCGAACCTGGTGACCGCGGTCATAAGGCCCACGACACCCTCCTGAACCAAGTCCTGGACGGGGATCATGTAATGACGGTACTGAAAAGCTATCCGGACGACAAATGGAAGGTGCGCGACGACGAGTTCTTGGGCGGCTTCTCGGTCCTGCGTATCCAAATAGCGAACGGCGAGCTCATACTCTCGCTCGGCGGATAAAGGTTTTATAGCTCTGACTTGGTTGAGGAGGAAGTCTAACCTGTCAACAGCTATAGGATATGTCATTCCGCTCCCTTTCTTTGCATGGGATTTGCACTTAAATGGACGTAGGTACCCGGCGCCCCGAGCAATCTTTACTCACTAATAGTCGCCTGCGCCTGTTTTGTCAAGATTACCGAAGAATTTGGGATACCGGCTTGTCCAACCACTACGCCACCTGATAATCCATCGCGGAAGGAACCGAATCGAGTTTCTCGGTATCCAATCTTACATAGGCGCAACTGACCGGGACGACTCCAAGGAGGTGGAAAAATGAGAACGTTGGTTGTCGCAGCGATTACCGTCATCCTGATCGCGGGTTTTGGGGCCGCTTCTTCCGCGCCGATCACGGAACCCACGGTACAGGAGGAGGACTTCCGCAACTCGTTTGGGGACTTCGATTTGAGAGCTTGTGAAGATAACTGTAGGGAAAGGTTCGGTTATCAACCGTACGAATTGGAGCTGCATGGGAGAGGGAGCGGACGTTCGGCGAATCGCGTTTACGCACAATGCATCCTGGACTGCAATCGCAGGTTCTGGAAGGACTTCGACAAGGAAACTCAGAAGTAAAGGCGCTGTCGAAAGTGTCTCAAAACATATACCCAGCGCAAAGTCACGGCACGATATCTCCATGGACAAGCTGTGAACAATAGGAAGCCGATTCTTCTTCTCCGGGGTGAAGGCCGAGGCATCGGCCGGCGTTCGGTGCCTTGTGCCGGGTTCATCTTCCTGTGGTAGCTTTTGATGCCGTTTCGAGTTCAAAGAAGGGGGGACATGGTGCCGAGGACAGCGTTGGGTTCTGAGATGCTTTTTTCAACCCATTGCGAAACTCGGGCCGGGGCCACGGACGCATCCCTTAACTTAACGCGAATGCGCCATCTCGGGGATGACGGTATCCCAACTATTTAACGGCAGATTGCGTCGTCGCTGCGCCCGGTGTAATGACCGACATCCTTGCACGGGCATTTTCACTCGCATATGCGACAATATAAACGGCGTCAAGGCCAAGCGTTCACGGAGAGTTTTCTTCACGCAGCCGCCGCTGACGCTCACTTCCGAAAACCCTCTTCCGCCGTGCCGGCTCTCTTGGGCCGCGATCATCGTGCGTGTAATGCACACACCAGCCGTAATCAAACGTGTGAAAAAGACTCTTGTCGAGCCTACGACCCCATGTCTCGTTGAAATAGGGCCGAAGCCCATGCCGGCCTAATACCCTGAATGAAGTATCCCTCCGGTCATTGCGGCTTCCCCTCCCATGATTGGCTTGAGCTTTGCATGGAGTCTCCGAGGTGATGGCGGGAAAGATATTGAGCGACACTCCGGCAATACCGCACAAAGCACTGTCTATCCATTTGCATTGGTGGAGGAATATCTTATGTGGAAATCCTTGACTCGCAGCTTAGCCGGCAAGTTGATTCTGTTTTTCACGGCAGTGTCGCTGGTCGCGGTAATCATGATAGGCTATCTTTCATTTACTAACGCCGAGCAGTTTATCTTTGCCTTCGAAACCGAGAAGCTGGCTGCCGCCCGGAATGACAGGATTAGAGAACTGACGGATTTCTTTGACGAGACCATATTCGATGTCCAATTCTTGAGCAGTCTTGCGGAGGTGCGGGAGGCCCTAGCTTCGATCCAGGGAGACCAATCGCAGAAAGATGGAGGTCCCGGACCCTCGGCCGGCGCTGGATCGGAACTCTACCGCAAAATGGAGGCCAGGACGGGGAATACCTTGGATCGGTGGCTCAAGACTTATGAAACCAAGAACGGTTTTCATGACGTTATCCTCGTAACGGCCGACGGTCACGTACCCTACACCGTAAAGAAGGAGTCGGAGCTCGGCGAGATCCTCGGCACCGGTAAGCTGAAAGACACCGGGTTGGGCCGAGCGTGGAACACCGTCATGAAAATGGGTAAAATGACCTTTACGGATTTCGGAATCTACGGCCCCTCGGCGGTCCCGGCGGCGTTTGTCGGGGCTCCCGTTCAGAACCAAGATGGGCGGGTCCTTGGGGTACTGGTTGTGCGAATCGGCATGGAGGCCATCAACGGGATCTTCAGCCAAACCCAAGAACTGGGCAAGACGGCAGAGGCCTATATAGTGGGCGAAGACCATCTCATGAGGTCCAACTCGCGTTTTGAGAAGGATTCGCTGCTGCGACTGAAGGTGGACACTGAGGCCGTGAAAGGTGCTTTCTCCGGCAGGTCGGAAACAAGGATCATCCGGGATTACAGGAATACTTTCGTATTGAGCTCGTTCTGCAAAGTCGGCATCAGAGAAAAGAAGGAGCTTGGGGCGGACTTCGAATGGGC
>JAZDOF010000915.1:0-7191 GCA_043799015.1 Pseudomonadota bacterium
GTCGTGTTCGAGTCCCGCGGAGTCGAAGACCCTGTGCATGCGTGGAAACTCCTTGCGCGGGAACCGGGAGGTCCCGTCGGCGCCCATGGCCGAATCGTCGGGTGGGCCGGTCGGAGAAAGCCCAAAAGCATATACGTCCGACATGTACGCTGACGGGAAGTCGGACGGTCCCATAGTACCTACGAAGCGGCCGAACAACGATGGGCCTGAGACATTGGCGGAGGCGGTGGAGGGAAGGGGACCGACCAAGGGGAATATCTCACAGCCGGCCGTGGCCCGGACACAGAGCCGGAATACTACGTTGAACCGGCTGTGAGGTATGCGAGAAGCTGCTGGTGAGAAGCGCATCTTCACCCCACTGTTTCTACGCTATTACCCGAGGTAGGAGCCGTATGCGGTAATTCCGCACGTACGGATCTGTGCGGGGGGCGCTGGGCAACCAGTGTCCCTACCGCGACCCCTGAAGATCGCCTTACCGATGGTGATTTCAAAGGTTTTGTGATATGGTGGCTCCCATCCCGGATCAGGATGGGTCGGCCCCCAAAAGCACGGCATCGGCCCCGTGCATTGCGTCGCCCTGCCGGAAGGGATTTACCCGGTTATCCAACAGCGTCCACAGCGAGGCCGGGAAAAACTCCCATTGCCGACCTGCCTCTGCGGCTACCTTTGACGTGAATGACGACGGCAGGGAATCTGAAATCACCAGGTCCATTTACGGACTAATCGTCGCGGACGAATATTTCGACGGAATACGGGCGTATGAGAGCAATCGTAAGTCTACTTGCGGCCTTAGTCATTGCGGCCGCCGTTCCGTGGACATCGGGCTGTGTGTCCGGATGGAAAAGCGCCAAGCCTTCCGACGAGGCGTCGGCACCAAAAGCCGAGAAATCCGACGAAGAGCCTCCGCCGGCGGTACAACCGCAGGACGGGCCGTCGGCCGCCGAAAAGGGTGAGGCGGAAGTCGGCCGGCAACGGCAGTCGGAGGATGCAAAGACGGCCCGCCCACGTCCGGAAAAGCCAAGTTACGAGCCACCACAGCCTCCTCCTCCGGAAAAGCCCACCAAGGCATCTCTGGACCTCCGGCAAAAGGAAGAGGTCAACGACGCGGCCCTGAAGTTCGCCAAGAACGTTCCGGGGGTCAAGCATATCAAGACGTGCTATTCAAAGCTGTATGGAGGCTGGTATCTCCTTCTGTACAGGGACCAGGACAAGAAGATATCCTTACAGCAATACGCCTGGAACGATTCATCCAAAGAGTGGGAGATCATCTACCAGCTCAAGGAATTGCCCGCCGGCAACTTGGAGTTCCATCTCAAGGGAGAAGTAGCCGACGAGCGATGCTTCATCCTCAAGTGAACGTGGCCCCCGGTGTCTTGTTCCGGCCTGCGTTTCGGCCGAGGGTTCCGAATTTTGAGCACGATGTCTCCATAGCGCCGCTCGGCCGGGTGGTATGACATGGCCCCGGAAGGAACGGACACGCCCCAATCGGGAAGCAAACCCCCGATATCAAGGGTTAAGTCCGCGTTGCTCGGCCTTGTCGGTCTATTCACCGCCCTTGTAGTGCTCCATTACGACGCCCTGCACGCCCCTTTCAACTACGATTCCACCATATTCAATGCTGAGTATCTCTTTGCCGGCCGAGGGTTCGCGGCGTTCAACGGGCTCTTTCCCCAGCGTCCCGTTGCCATGGTTTCACTGTACGTGAATTACCTTGCGACGGGTATGGACCCATACGGCTTCAGGGTGGTCAACGCCCTGCTTTTGGCGCTGATCGGCGTGTTCATAGCCGGGACTCTGGGATTGCTCCCGGAAACCCCGGCCGTAAAGGAAGGTGTAGGCGCAGCGGAGAGAAGGTTGGTTCCACCACTGGCGGCCGCCCTTTTCGTCATTCATCCGATTCAAACGTATTTGCTTCTTTACGTTTGGCAACGTACCGCGCTGTTGAGTTGTCTTTTTTTTTCGGCAGCCTTGTTCCTATACCTAGCGACGAGGCTCGATCGGTTCCGTCGGCGCCCGGTGGGGTACGCGCTCTGCGTGTTGTCGTATGCGGCCGCGGTTCTCAGCAAGGAAAACGCGGTAACCTTGCCGGCGGTTCTCGTTCTTGCCGACATAGCATTGTTCAAGGATGGTTTCCGGCGGGTCATGAGGCGTGCCGCCTTGTGGATCCCGCCGGTGTTGGCTCTCATGTTCGTGCTGTCGGTCCTGGAACGTCCACACGGCTCAGGCGCCGCGTCGGGCATCCTGGCATCGGTGTCCACCTACCGTGCGGAATCGGGACTTTTCTTCGAGCAACTATTCCTAACGCAGTGCCGGGTGCTTTTTCGTTACATCCTCATCATAGCGCTCCCGATCCAATCAACCTTCCAAATCGTCATACCGGTAAACGTGTCCGAGTCCTTGACCGAGTCGGTTTGGACATCCTGCGCGGTCATCGGGGCCTTGGGGCTCTGTGCGGCGGGCATCTTTTCGATAAGGAGGCGGCCGCTTTGCGGCTTCGGTATTCTGTTCTTCATCGGCACCCTAGTCCCGGAGTCCTTTCTCGTGCCTCAATATCAGTGCCTGCCCTATCGCGCGTCGCTCCCCATGATCGGGGTCGTGGTTGTGCTCATGGACGGTCTCTTGGCAGTCGTGCGGGTGGGGTACGGACTTCCCGACGGAATCGCTCGGCGTGCCGGCGCGCTCCTCGCAATACTCGCCATAGGTGCGGGTTCGGCCTATGAAGCCCGAAACAAAGGGGCACTGTGGAAGGACCCGGAGCTTCTGTGGCTCGATGTGGTCCGCAGGCTGCCCGATGATCTCGGCAAGTTGGAGAAGTTCGGCACAAACCAAGCGATAAACAACCTGGCATCGGCCCTTTTTGATAAAGGGTCGGCGGAATCGGCCGCGAATCTGCACACCAAGGCCCTAAGTATAATGCCGAACGACCCGCTGACTCACGTCGCCCTAGCCCGCGCGTATCTCCGGATGGATAGGGTCCGCGATGCGGACACCCTAATCAACAAGGCCCTCCTCATGGCGCCGCATTCCGCGGTGGCGCACGTTACGGCGGCAGGAATTCGAGAAAGGCAGGGCCGTTGGGATGAGAGCCTCGCCCATCGCCGAAAGGCCGTGGAGCTGGAGCCCGACAATCCGCGCCATTGGATGGAAGTCGGTCGGCTCTTTTTGGAAAAGAAGGACCCTTTTACCGCGGCACATTACCTCGGGCGGTCCGTCGAGATTTGGCCTCGAATCCCCGAATCGCATTCCTTGCTGGGCAAGGCCCTCATGAGGACCGGAAACCTGGATGGGGCACTTAGGGCCTTTCAAAATGCCGTTGAGCTGCGATCGGATTCCTGGAGCGCTCACAACGACATGGGGGTGGTTTTTTGTAGGATGGGAAGACCCGACATTGCTATTCCGCACTTCAGGAAAGCCGTCGCAGGCGACCCCGCCAACGTCCCGTACGCAAAGAATCTGGAAGCCGCGGTCAATGCGGTCACGAAATAGAGAGCCGTCGAAAGCATCGAATCGGGCATCGAGTCACGCCGTTTCGACTTCGATGAAGTGGGTAGCTGCGGATATCGCCTCCTTGTAAACGCGTCGCCATCAATTGGACAAATCTTGGACACACTCCCGAAGCAAGACCTCGGCCAGCTTGAACGCGTAATCGTCGGGCTCGCCGTAATTAGGCTCCACCATGATGTCCAATCGCAGGTCATCCTGGACTTTTCCGTCGACGGACCTGACGCGCACCGAGAAGAAGCCGTAGGGGCTCATGTCGTCGCTCCAGATCATCTCAATAATTTTGTTGAACGCGTATTTGTTCTTACGTACACGGGCTTCCCAACGCCCTTCCGCAAGGAATTCCTCCACGTACCCGACCCCTTTGACGTCTCTGTCGGTTATTGTCTGAGACGCAACTTGGTCGATCCATACCTCTGCTTCGTAGGTAAAACCATTTCCCAGTCGATTGAGTTGGTTGTCGCTGGTGTACTTGGCGGCGCCTCGAAGAAGCTTAACAAGTTTGCCGGCTGTTCTCGACAAGGAGATCTCCTTTCGGATCTCGGAGGCCCGACGGCCGGTTGAGACCGCTTCATGGCCTATTTATCTTCTGCGCCGTGAACGCTTACCACGGTATTTCACTTCCCATTTCCGCCGCTTTGTCCGCTGCGTCCAGGATAGGATCAAGGCTGTGGATATCAGCCCCCTTAAGGGCCGAGATTAGAAACCTAACGGACAATCGGCAGCCTATCCCGGCCAACTCTGAAGCGGCAGAGGCCAGAGATTCCCTCAATCGTCGGACCACCCGCTTGGTGCCGGTCCTATCACAACCCGGCACTACGATCAGCCAGGTCATTCGTCCGTACAGGCCGACCGAATCATAGGATCGCAACACGCCCGCCATAACCCTTCCCATCCTGTTACGAACGTCCGCGGGTCCTGCGCTCGCACCGGCCTCGTTTCGGGCATTCCCTTCCGAAGGGCCCGCCGTGGCGATTATCACGCCGAAGGGTATTCCCTGGCGTGCTGAACGATCCGCTTCCCTCCGCAGCACGTCGACGATTTCATCTCGGTGCAACACGAGCGCGGCCGTCCGGGTATCGAAGGGATGAGGCTCGATCATTAGGCACTGGATTAAATGGCGGTAATATCGGGCTTGAGTCCGCGTATCGAGGGGTCCATACCCTTTCAAACAGCCGCTTGGAGTCCCCCTCACCCGTCTGTTTCGGCGAGGGCCGAAGGACCGTCGTCAATTGAAAGACCGATGAGGGACGGATATTTGGAGGCTTCCGTAAAGGAAGCCGCTCTCTAGGGAAGAAGCACACCCTACTCCGGCGGTATATGCGCGAACCGACCCGAAAGTGATCGACATTGCCGTCGATAAGCCGACGGCGCGGTTACTCGTCGTCGTTCACGAGCTCCCTTAATTCCTTTCCGGGCTTGAAAAAGGGCAGGTATTTGGACTCCACGTCTATGGCGTCGCCCGTCTTGGGGTTCCGGCCCTCGTAACCTTCATAATGCTTGACGGTAAAAGATCCGAATCCCCTTATCTCTATTCGTCCGCCGCTGATGAGGGCTTTGGCCATCGTGTCAAAGACCTTGTCCACTATCTCCTCGCACTTGCGCAGCGGCAGCTTGTATTCATCGGCCAGCGCCTTGGTGAGATCCGACTTGTTCATGGGTGGTGTGCCTCTCCGAACGTCGTGGTATTGGAGCTCGGTTAGCTCCCGCTTAAGCCGACCCCTGCCGAGCGGTACTGAGTCGACCGGGTGGAATACACCCGCCGCTCTCGGAGCGGACCGACCGTTCCACTCCTATCCCTCGCAGAAGCCTCCATCCCATTCGAATACAGCGCGTCGGCCCGGCCGGGAAAGAGACTCGGCCCGCCATATATACACGAGCAAACGTCCGTATGTCCACAATATTTTCATGGCGACCAGGGGGCCGGTTGCTGTGGGAAACGACGGAAGACCCATCACCGAAAGGGCGGGGCAACACGATGCGCGTGGTTCGCGGGTCTCGTGCCGACGTTCATGGCGAAGTTCACCACAACGAACAGTGGAGGCGTATTAGGGAAGAATCTGATTCGGAGGGGGCCTTTCCTGTGGGAGAAAGCCGGGGGAGTGAGCCCGCGGCCGATCGAGCTGAAAATATCGAGTAGGAAATTTAGTTAAACTAACCCATTCTTTTTTCTCCCCTTGTTCTGCGCATAATATTTATTATATTTCGGCCTGTTATGTAAGAAAAGCGCTATTTCGTTGCCGCAAATCACAAAAAACCTTGACAGGAAAAGGGTCCGGCATGGCATACTAAAAAATTGTGGACTTAGCATTCCGAGGTTTCAGTTAACCGCTATGGACAGTAATCCAACGAAAATTGTAATCTATCACTGCCGGAATTTGAGCATCTTCAAAGACGGTGAACAGAAGAGGTTCGCCCGCACCCACCTCGGCGTAAAGCTGACCGCCGTCCCATGCTCCGGAAAAGTGGAAGCTTACCACATACTCAACACCCTGGCCGGAGGCGCCGACGGCGTATTCGTAGCGGCCTGCGCCGAGCCGGCGTGCAGATACCTCGAGGGATCAAAGCGTTCCAACAAACGCGCCGACTATGCTCGCACCTGGCTTGAGGAACTTGGCGTCGAACCGCAGCGAGTTCGGTTCCTCAGGGTCCCGCCCCAGGACATCCACGCCTTCGAGAAGCTCCTGAAGGAATTTGAAGAAGATTTGAACGGCCTGGGACGGTTCCCCACCGGCTCCTAAGAGAACCGGACCACAAGAGACCCGTCAACCGTGGATCCGGCGCGCCCGGCCTTCCTCGGCGCTTCGTGCGCGACGGAGGCCGGCCTACCGGGTATGTTCGGCGGCCAAGGAGGATGACCCGTGATTGTAGCTGAACGAAAGAAAATCGAGGAATTGAGGAGGTCTATTTCAAGGTACTCCTCGATTCTTGTAGTGGGATGTGATTCGTGCGTGGCGGAATGCGCGGCCGGCGGACATCGCGAGACCATGTTGCTTGCCGCCGCGTTGAAGCTTGCGGACCGCAAGGACGGAATTGAGCGGACCATAACCGAAGCATGTCTGGATCGTCAGTGCGTCGACGACTTTATCGAGGGAATCGCGCATCTGGCGCCCGACCACGACGCAATTCTGTCGCTCGGATGCGGGGCGGGAGTTCAGGCGCTCGCCCGCGTTTACACGGACAAACCCATACTCCCGGCGCTGGACACCCTTTTCATCGGCGAGACCGAGGATAGAGGGGTGTGGCAGGAGAACTGCTTGGGGTGCGGGCATTGCAAACTCGCCCACTTCGGGGCGGTGTGCCCGGTGACAAGATGCTCCAAAAAACTGATGAACGGCCCGTGCGGCGGATCGAAGGAAGGTCGATGTGAGGTGAATCCGCGTATAGCCTGCGGATGGCAAATGATAATCGATCGATTGACGAGCTTGGGAGAGCTGGACAGGCTTAGAGAATACGTGCCCCCGGTGGATTGGTCCACTTCTCATTCGGGTGGCCCACGCCGTGTTGAAAGGGAGGATCAAAAACCGTGAAGACGGAAAGTCGTCTCGAAAAGATTCTAAGAGCGGGCCATTTCGCAGTAACCGCAGAGTGCGGACCTCCTAAGGGGTCTGATACGGAAGTGCTTGAAAGAAAAGGCAAGGCCCTGCTCGGGTACGTAGACGCGGTCAATGTAACGGACAACCAGACCGC
>JAZDOF010000505.1:0-2642 GCA_043799015.1 Pseudomonadota bacterium
GCCGCCCCCGCGCCCGCCCCCGCCGCAAAGAAGAAGTAGCAACCTGATAGTTTCAGTTTTCACGGGCCGAGAGATCCGGGATAACCCCCGGATCTCCCCGCCCGGCCCAAAAGCCTCATGTCACCGGGCTATGCCCGGAAAAAAGCCTTTTGTTTACCCCAACAGCATTGAAATCGGGACGGCCGGCCGCCCCCGGGACCGTTGCGTTCAGTCATCGGCACACGCTTTGACCGAAACCGGGTGCCGCCGGAAACCGTCACATACCCCACCCCAGCATTACTCTAAATATTTGAAACAGTTACATGTTGGGTGTTTCCGACATAGGTCTGAGACAACCGCATCACCGCGCCCTTATAACGGTTGCCAAAAAAAAAGTCCGTTTGGGCGCTGGGACTTCCGCGGGACTTCCGGAAACATCCCCCCTTCCCCCCTTTATAAAAGGGGGGTATTCGTGCGTCCTCATGAGTCATTTTGCCCCCCCTTACCGGGCTCCCGGTAAAGGGGGGTTGGGGGGGATTTGGCTGTTTCGGACAATACTTTTGGAAACGGCTATAAACACAAGGGCGACCGCCGGTCGCCCCTACGAAGCCGTCCGCCAACCGAGGAATAGCGAAAAGGTAATTCCGGAACGCTCTACTAGGCCTTCTCAGGATCCGCGGCCACGGGGTTGGCCACCCTGATTTCGGTCTTCTGCGCTGCGCCCCCCCCCGCCTCATTGGCGTTGCCGTCCACCGTGGGTTGCGGAGGTGGTGACACGGGGAGCGGCGGTAGAGTACGCCCCGCGATGATCTCGTCAATTTCGCGTCCGGTAAGGGTTTCTCTCTCCAGAAGGGTTTCGGCGATCGTCGTTACAAGGTCACGTTCCGTTTCAAGGAAATTCTTGGCCTGATCGTAGCATTCGGTCACGATGTGACGGACTTCCGCATCTATCCTTTTGGCCGTTTCCTCGGAGTAGTCGGCGTGCCTGCTGAGTTCCTTACCGAGAAAAATCTGTTCTTCCTTGAGCCCGAACGTCAGCGGCCCCATCTGTTCACTCATGCCCCATTCACAGACCATCTTCCGCGCGAGGCCCGTGGCCCTTTCGAGGTCATTTCCCGCGCCGGTGGTCATCTGGTCCAGGAACACCTCTTCGGCAGCGCGGCCTCCCATGAGCACGGAGAGTTGGCTGAGGAGGTAGTCCTTGGCATACGTGTGCCGGTCGTCCAATGGGAGTTGTTGAGTCAGGCCGAGGGCCTTGCCCCGGGGAATAATCGTCACCTTGTGGATCGGGTCCGTAAGGGGCATCTTTTTGGCGACGAAAGCGTGACCCGACTCGTGATACGCCGTATTCCGGCGCTCTTCATAGCTTATCACCAAACTGCGCCGTTCGCCCCCCATGAGGACCTTGTCTTTGGCGAATTCAAAATCCACCATCTCGATCACATTCTTGTTGGTCCTGGCTGCGTTCAACGCTGCCTCATTCACAAGGTTCGCCAGGTCGGCGCCCGAGAACCCCGGGGTGCCCCGGCCTATGGACTCCAGGTCCACATCCGGCCCGACGGGGGTCTTGCGCGTATGCACGTCCAGGATGGCCCTACGACCCCGAACGTCCGGCACGGGAACAATCACCTGTCGATCGAACCTCCCTGGTCTGAGGAGGGCCGGGTCGAGCACGTCCGGCCGGTTCGTGGCGCTGATGAGAATGACCCCTTCGTTCGTTTCAAATCCGTCCATCTCGACAAGCAACTGATTGAGCGTTTGTTCCCGTTCATCGTGCCCGCCCCCCAGTCCGGCACCGCGATGCCGGCCCACCGCGTCTATTTCATCGATGAAGATTATGCAGGGGGCATGTTTCTTGCCTTGAAGAAAAAGGTCGCGAACCCTGGAAGCGCCCACGCCCACGAACATCTCAACGAAATCCGAGCCCGATATCGAAAAGAAGGGTACGCTCGCCTCGCCCGCCACCGCTCTTGCCAAAAGGGTTTTCCCGGTGCCGGGGGCCCCCACCAACAGGACTCCTTTCGGGATCTTGCCGCCGAGCCGAGTGAACTTCTTGGGGTCTCTCAGGAACTCTATGACCTCTTGAAGTTCGTCTTTGGCCTCTTCAATCCCCGCGACATCCTTGAAAGTTACCTTGTTCTGATTCTCGGATACGAGGCGCGCGCGGCTCTTGCCGAAACTCATCGCCTTCCCGCCGCCGGCCTGCATTTGACGCATAAAAAATATGAATATGGCGACGAGAAAGATCATGGGCAGCCACGAAATCAGAGCGGTCAGGTACCAGGGGTTGTCGTCTTCGGGATTTACCCTAATATCCACTTTATTCTTGACGAGGGAAGGAATGAGCCCTGGGTCCCGCGGCGCATTGGTTTTGAAGTTCCCGCTGCCGTCCACGAAAGCACCCTTGATACGATCTCCTTGCAGTTCCAGGGACTTTATGGACCCGCTTTCCACCTTTTCGAGGAAATGAGTATAACTGATTTCTTTGAAAGGTGCTTTGGTCTGGTTGAAGAGGTGAAACAATATGATCATTACCAGACAGATGACCAGCCAAAGTCCGAGGTTCTTGTATATGCTGTTCAAGAATAGCTCCGATCAGTGCGATGCGTAACACTTTAACCTAACACCGAATGCGGTTCAACGCAATCCGCACGTTTCTCTCT
>JAZDOF010000044.1:0-5946 GCA_043799015.1 Pseudomonadota bacterium
CCGCGTTCACTGGCTAGGGCGGGAGTAACCTTTGATAGGGTAAAGCTTACATGGTCCCCGCCCCGGAACGAATCGAGGACCGTATTTGTCGCGGAAGCCCCCTTTATATGAAGGCTTTGCGCCAATTGGCAGGACGAGGCGCCGATCAGAGAGCCGATCAGCAGGGCCGACAACCCTAGCCTCCTCCTCCATAATTTCATTCCCGACAGCGGGGCTTTTTTCATGCTACCGCTCCAATCGCTGCAGCGAACCAGTCATTCCAACCTGAAGATCCGCGTTGGAATTATCGATCAGACAGTAGACCTTCTTGGTCTTGGACTTCGGATCAATCAGGGAACCCACACGCTCAATCTGACCCTCGAACTTGCGCCCTTTGTGAACAAAGGTGGCCTTTGCCCCTTTCTCGAACTTGATCAACATCCCTTCGTCGACGTTGGCAACGGCATATACCTTGCTGCTGTCAACGATGGAAAAAAGGTTTTCAAGTCGATCCACCACTTCGTCGGGCTGTTTGTAACGAACGGCCAAGTAACCGGTGAAGGGCGCCTTCACCTGGCAGGAATCCTGGTCACGCTGAGCGAGGGCCAGGTCCTTTTCGGTTTCCCGGACTCGGGCCTGAATTACCTCGGCATCGCTTTTCTTGCCGTTGAGTTCCTGACGGGTGGTCGCCTTCAGCTCGAACAGGTCTTCCTGAATCTTGGCTTCCGTCGTGGCTTTCTTCAGTTCCACCTGAAGTCCGGCCAGTTTTTCCTTAACCTTCTGGGTCATGTCCGCGTAGCGCGCGTCGTCGATTTTAACCACCACTTGATCTTTCTCGACCCGCTCGCCTTCCTGGAAGGCGATATCTTTGATCAAGCCGGCAATCTGAGCGCTCACGTTGGCGGATTTATGGGGGTTGATTATGGTCGCCTCAATTTGGAGCGATGCAGCAGGAGGCCTGTCCGCCGTTGTTTCCTCCGCAGCGGGAACCCCCGCCTTCCATTTTTCGGGAAGCTTTGATTCTTGGGCGCCGCATGTGCCGGCCACGACAAGAATTCCCAAGCCAACCAAACAAATCCCTACGAAAACTCTCCCTCCCATTGCTCTAACTCCGTTCCTTCTACGTAGTAGAACACAATGCATGTCCGTGAGCACGCTAATTTTCGGCCCGTTGGTCATACCTGTCGCCCCATGAATTCAGTTTCAAGGCTCCGGGAGCCCCAGACATTTATCCCGCGGGCGCGCCCAAATCATCGGCTCACGACCCAAAACAAAACACAATCGCATTGAAACTGTTCGAAGACTCTAGGAGTCAGGTTAGACGTTTATCATACAGGCTAATTAGTTGTCAAGAAAAAGATTCAAAAAGAGGAAGGAATAGAGCGGGTTGTACCAGTACGACCACACCGTCGCGACATGCCGGCGGCCCGACGGAAGGGGGTTTGCGAGGTTTCGATTGTCCGGGGGAGGTTGGGTCTTAACGGCCCCGACTTTCCTAGCCGTCTTTGCCTTCCCTCGTCGGAAAATCGGCATCCGGCGGTATCCAAGACCTGGCGTGAAATATGAACAGCAGTGCCGGAAGCGACAAGAAAAACGTCAGGACGAAGTAATGGGCATACCCCATCGCCTCGGCGCACCATCCGCTCACGGTTCCGGCGCAGATCCCGGATACCCGGAACAAGGCGGACACTATGGCATATTGTGAAGCCGAATATTCTTTCTTACAAATGCTCATCAAAAAGGCGAGGAACGCGGAAGTCCCCAGGCCTCCGCAGAAGGATTCGGCTATGGACGCGGAGTAGATTCCCCACTTGCCGAGGCCCGGATAGAAGGCAACCCAAGCGTAGGTGAGATTGCTCACGCATTGCCACAGGCCGAGGAACCAGAGCCCGTGAAAAATGCCGTATCTTACCATGAAGAGCCCCCCGGCAAGGCCTCCTATAATCGCAGAGACGATGCCGAGCGACCCGGTGATAAGGCCGATTTCAGTGGTAGTGAGCCCTCCGGCCAGCCAAAACGGCCTGACCATGGGGCCGATCGCCATATCGCCCAGTTTGTAGAAAAGGATGAATGCGGCAACCGGAAGCACTCCTTTTCTCCGTAGAAAATCCTTGACGGGCAAGAGAACGGACCCGGGGGAAAAGCCGGGCCGAGTTATCTCCACTGCGGGGAGGCTCATCGAGAGCAAGCCGCATATGACGAGAATGCCGGCGGCGGCCATGTACGTAGCCCCCCATCCTACCCAACCGCCGGCAGCGACGAAGAAGCCGCCGGAGAAGACGAGCGCCAAACGATAGGCCGCTTGGCGGAACCCATTTGCGATACCCAGTTCCGACGGCTCAAGCAGCTCGATGGTGTAGGCGTCGATGGCGATGTCCTGAGTTGCCGACAGCACGGCAAAGCACGCTATGGTGGTCCAGAGGAGAGAATCGGGCTTTGAGGGGTCAAGAGGGAGTATTAGCATAATGCCCGCGGCCATCAGGAACTGGGCCCCCCAAATCCATTGCCTTCGTTTACCGAGAAAATCCACTGCCGGGGCCCAAAGAAACTTCAACGCGTAAGGTAGACTCAACACGCTGAGCAGTCCGAGATGAACGAGGGACATGCCGTGGAGTCTGAAATAGACCGGCAACGTTTGTTCCAGTATGCCGTAGGGCAATCCCTCTGCGAAATAGAGCAGCGTGACGTATACCAGTTTTTTGTTGAGCGTCACCGAGTCTCCGGAATGGGGTAATCGACCGGCGTTTCAACCGGCTGTAGATAACCGGCACGGAGGCCGGCCCTACTGGAGGAGGCGAAAGACACATCGCCGAGTTTTCGCCACGGAGCACCAAGGTTCGACTGCGAAATCCCGGACGGTTTCGGTTCCACAGCGGGAACCGGGACAAGCATCGGGATCATACTGATTTGCTCTTGGAATCCAAATGAATTTTTGGTTTTGGAGATAAATTACTTTTGAATCGATGCGTCCTGTCCCGAATAATAAAGGAACATTTCACGCTGCTTCAGCAATAGTTCGAGGAACGATCGGCACCTTACCGCGCCGGGAAGGTAATTGGCGAAATGCCACGCTTCCCATTCACCCTCCGAGGTAACCACCTCGGGATTGAGGAGATACACCCCGCCTTCGGTGACTTCGCTTATCCGAATACACGAGGACAGATACCGAGGCCTCATTGATACGGTATCCTGCTCGGGTCCGTAAACGAAGTATCTTTCGTCCGGAACTTCGAGGGCCTGGTACGGCCCTGTATAGGCCTCTATCCAATCGCGGCATTCGACTTGAAAGGCTTCGATTTTTGAGACGGGCCTCAGCGGCCCTCCAAAGGTGTAGGGATCGCCGAGAAACCCCCAGCCGTTAGTTTCCAAGAGAAAGGAGACGTACGAAGGGGGCAAACGTGCGGCCAACCTTTTCTCGGCGGCTTCGATCTCGGACGGTGCCGCGGGAGCGGACCCCAGCCAACCGGCCTTTAGATATCGTGGATCTATGTATTCGGAAGCCTGTGGACTCTCGAGCAAGTCTTTATTCCAGTCGTCGAGGAAAAGCCGTAAAGCGGACTTCATGATGATTTCTCCTACGAGATTGTGCGCACGCGGACATCTTAACGGGCAGATGCCTAAATACGGAGACGTATCTCGAGCGACTCTCTTTGCCCCGAAGGGGCTGCCCGACGGTAGCCGTGGGTTTGAACCCACGGAGGGCGAATCCGCAATAAAGACCCCTGGACCCTGAAAGGGTCCACCATCGAGAAGCCGGGATTGACCATTGGGCGACCCCTCCAGGGTCGAAAACATAATGTCAATGGGCGTTTCTTCCACGGGCTTCGCCCGTGGCTACCATTGGTCAGCCCCTTCGGGGCTTGACGCTTCTCCCAAATACGCGACCGTATTTATGCAAAGAAGGATCTAGGCCGAACAGCATTCTTGCATTCATGGTCGATCGTGTCATTCTGTCAATCACATTCCGGACGCGAGTACGGTCATGATATGATAACCGTCGCCGGAAGTCGGATCCTTTTCCGCAGACCTCACTCCGGGCTCTCTGCGATCTCCGCGATGAACTATTACAAAAACGGAGACAAACCGTGAAGTTCCAGTTCAACGGATTTACTGAAGAGTGTGATGAAAACGCCATGACGGTTCAGGAACTCCTGGAGAAGGTCCAAGAGGACGACCCCGCCGTAATCGTTGAAGTTAACGGACGATATGTTTATCGTAAAGATTTTAACAGCCTGGTCGTCACCGACGGTGACCGGGTGGAATTCATTCATCCGTCTTTTGGAGGGTAGCGGATATGCGGGGAGGTATGTCCATTTTCGCGCCTCTCGTCTCGAAAACCCTTAGAAAAACTGATTCACCGCACTCCGACGCGGAATGCGCCGCCGGGGCAAGATGAAAGCGTCCGGGGATCGCCGTCGTGCAACAAAGATGTGGACCTCCCTATTACCGGTGATTATCGCGGTCGTAAGCCTGTTGTGTTGTGTCTCTCCGTCGGATTCGGCCCCTCGTCGCAAGGCGCCTGCCAGGATTGCGGTACTTATGGTGACGGGCATGCCGGGGGAGACGTACCATTCGGTGGGACTCGGCATGGCCTCCATGTGGACCACGCGACTGCGCGCGGAAGGGATACAGGTTTCGGCGGCCGAATCCGAGGGCTCTCGCGAAAACTTGGAGGCGGTCAGAATCAACGATGCGGACTTGATCCTCACTGAGGCCCTTCCGGCCGATGCCGCCTATTTCGGCAAGGGCAAGTATAAGGAACGTCCTCTGACCGAGTTGCGAAGCATCGCCAATTTGTGGCAGGATACGCTGCATGTGGTAATCCGAGCGGACAAGCGAAAAACCGGAACCCTGGAAGACCTGACCGCATTGGTATTGGCCACGGGCCCTTCTGAAAGCGGTAACTCGTTCACGACGCAATTACTGCTGAAATCGCTGAACTCGGGCGCTCGTGACGTCGGACTACGGTACATGAGCCCTATGGCCGCAATAGAGGCTTTCCGAAAAGGAACGGTTGAGGCCATAGTGAGTACCGGCGGCATTCCCGTGCCTCTGGTGACCGCGGTCTTCAAGGAAGCCCATCAGCCGGTGGGGCTCTTGGAAGTGACGGACCATCAACTTGATGCGGTTCGACGCGCGGGTTGGACTAATGCTTTACGCTGCGTCATACCTTCTTCAACATATGCCGGGCTTACGACGGATGTTGCGACCATAGGGCAACAAAGCCTTCTTGCAGTGGCGGGGTCGCTCGAGGATGAGGTTGTATATGCACTCACAAGAACCCTGTTCGAAAACCTGGACTACTTGGCAAGGGTACACCCGGCGTGTCGCCACGTTACTTTGGAGGGGGCCCTCAGTGGACTGCGCATACCTCTTCACCCGGGCGCGCAACGGTATTATAACGAGAGACGCGTACCCATCCCCGAGCATCTGAATCCAAGGTGAGGGGCACCGGCCGGGTTTGGGGCCGCAAGCCGCGGCGATTCGCCGGCGGCCGAAATGAACGGACATGAACCGACCCGATTTGTTGACGGTACGTAATGGTCGTACCTGAAAATCGTCGTTTTACTTGTTCATGCATTGGTGGTTTTGTGGTTTGATTTTCCGTGTTCAACGCACCAGCGCGCTGAACGCTTACCTTGAATCGTCCTTCCGGGACGAGAGCATCCAGCAGGAGGAGTCTGCATGAAAGAAGTCGTTATCGTGAAAGCGGTTCGCACCGCCGTGGGAACCTTTGGGGGCTCGCTCAAGAGCATCCCTGCGGTTCAATTGGGCGAAACCGTTGTTAAGGCACTCATAACCGGAACAGGCATCGAACCGGCTGAGATAGACGAGTTGATCTTCGGGTGCGTCCTTCAGAGCGCCCAAGGCCAGAACGTAGCAAGACAGGTCCTTATTCGATCCGGCATACCCCAGGAAGTCCCCGCACTCACGGTCAACAAAGTTTGTGCATCAGGTTTGAGAACC
>JAZDOF010000985.1:0-19806 GCA_043799015.1 Pseudomonadota bacterium
TCGACCCCTTTAACGCTTCATCCGTTCCCGAAAGGCGCGTCTTATTCGGCCTTAAGTTCGTCCGGGATTTCCATTACCTGCATGAGTATTTCGCTGAAAAATTTTACATGCATGCCCAGCTTGTACCCGCTTACGATGTCCTCGATGCCGCTGTGACAGTTGTGGCACGGGGTGATCACGATTCCGGCCTTTGTCGCAGCCAATTGCTCGGCCTTGACGCTGTTACCCTTGACCCTTGACGTCTTCCAGGGGGGCCCGCAGTTGATCACTCCGCCGCCTGCGCCGCAGCAATAGTTGTGCTCGTAATCAGGTTCAGGAGGCCTGAAATCGGCGCAGGTCGCCGCGATTATCTCTCGGAGCTTTTGGCCGAGGCCCCTACCCCTGATTATGTTGCACGGCTCTTGGACCGTTACGGATCCCTCGAATTTCCGCGTAATCTTAATTCGTCCCGAGGTAATCAGTTCATGGTAGAAATCCACGGCATGAATTACGGGGACCGGGGGTTGCCGCCATGCCAGCCACTTGGGGCCGTCGTACACGGCGCCCCTGAACGCGTGCCCGCACTCCCCCATGACGATCCGTCTTACCTTCAGTCTCAACGCGGCTTCGTGATGTGAGCGCTCAACACGTCCCATGGTCTCGAAGTCGCCGGAATACATGGCCATATTGCTGTTATCCCAACCGTCGAAGGAAGGCATGGTCCAGTCCATTTTTGCTACGGCCATGATCTGCGCCATACTACCGATCAACTGAGCAAGGATTTTCGGTTCCGGGGCTATGACGGAATACATGATGTCGGCCCCTTCCTTGTCCAACGGTATCCTTGCCGTAACCACTTCGGACCTTGCTTCCTCCTCTTGCCACTGAAGGGTATCAATCCACTCGTCCTGCTTGACCCACATTTGGTTCAGGGTCACGGCATGGCTGTTCACCGTGTCCTGCATGAATTGGGGCACGACCCCCAGTTCATGGCATATCCGCCTTACCGTCTGGAGGAGATAGGCTATGTCTATTCCGAAGGGGCAATACATGCTGCATCTGCGGCATACGTTGCATTCGGTCTGCGCGATCCTGGAGCATTGCTTGATGAAGTCCCCGCTCACTCTGCCTTTCTTCGCCATAAGCTCCCAAAGCGTTTGCTTCACTTTACCCACAGGCGAGAAGCGGGGGTCGCGATCGTTGGACAAGAACCAATGGCACGCGTCGGAACACAGTCCGCAGTGTACGCACGTGTTCATGTAAACGCGAAACCTGGCGGCCGTTTCCTTATCGATAACCCGGTTAACCACCTCGGCTATCCGGTCCGGAGTAAGCTTGTCCGCGGTGTCGTCCAGGCCCGGATCGGCGACGGCTTTAAGAGCAGGTAATTTCATTGCCGGTAATCCCATCGTGACCCCTCCATGTCAACATCAAACGTTTACCAGTCCTTGGCATTGCGGACCGCTCCGAATTCGGATCCCATGTAGGTCCTGGTAAAGGGGAAATACAACATATGACTTAGTCTGGTAAAAGGTATGGCCATAAGCATCGCGGCCCCGGAAATACCGTGGATCACCACCATGGTCTCGTAATCGAACCATTGACGATGGGCTATAAAGCCGGTGACGAACGGCGCCGCAACCAGTGCGAGAAGGAGATAGTCCGATGGAGACGTCACAAATCTCACTTCAGGCAGCATCCATCGGCGAACCAGAAAGAACACCGCTGCGAGGATTACCGCAACGGTCAACCAGTCCGCACCTCGTTCGGAAAGAACGGCCCAGCTCGGCCCCCAGGAAAACGAGAACATGGCCACGTGGGCCGTGACGAACAGTGGGACCAGGATAAGACAAAAGTGAAAGATAAAGGTTACGATGGTTGTTTCGTAACGCATTCTCATGTTTCTGGACGCAAAAGGAACGATCCAATGAAGGAGCGAGCGCATACCGTATTTCAAGCTCATGTACGGGTACACCACTTTGTCCTTCTCGGCCGATTTGAGCATGGCGACCAACTGATACGCCATTCCGCCCACAAACACGACAAATGCAATCCAAACCAGGGGTCCGGCTACAAAGTTGTACATGGCTGGGGTCCTCTCCTAATGGGCGTTCATCCGAACTAACCGTGGGGCGGCACTTGGCCGCGGTTTTATATCTATCGATGAACCGCATAGGCGCATACGCCATGTCCGGGTCGCTCGCCTCGGCTCTCCTCCAGCTCCGTGGAATGAGCGGGAACGGCCCGTACTACGCCTTTCAATCCTCCGGTTACGCCAAAGCCGTTCAGCCGTAACAAACTCCGAGTGCGGCCGACTCTCCAAGACTTGACGCCGAACCGTGCCTATACGTCTAATAGTCTTCGGTAATACCTGCCGTGCTCGACGGCCCTCAGAAGAATCTTTGACCCGTCCGGGCTGAAAATAGGTTGCCAAGCGTGCGAAAAGCCCGGGGTAGCGGGTTTGCCGTTCACCACCAACAGGAGATCCCTGTTCCTGCGTGCCATGACCGACACAACAGCCCCATTAGGGCTGAAAACAGGGTCCCAAACCATGTCGAAGGTCTCGGTCCACGGGACACCATCCACTGCGACGGTCCACCTGTCGTTATCTTTGACCACCGCAGCCGTACGCTTGCCGTCGTGACTGAAGACCGGCGGCAGGACCGCGTCGCCGAAGGTAGCCTTCCATGCCTCACCGTCCACGGCGACGGTCCAACGACCGAAGCTCACCGCCACCACCGCGGCCAACCTCGTGCCGCCGGGGCTGAACCGTTGATTCCAGGCTTGAACGAAGGATCTGTCCCACACGGGACGGCCGTTGATGAGCAACTTCCATCCGGAGGGAGTAAGGGCCGGTGCCAGGACATCCTTACTTCCGGGAACAAACATCGGCCTCCACACCGCTCTGAAGGCATCCGGCCACGGGACGCCGTCCACCGCTATGGTTTGGAACCCGTTTTCGATTCGCACCTCCGCCGCTACGGTCGTCCCATCGTCGGAAAAGGCGCAGTCCCAGACATTGAGAAAGTTGGCATCCCACGCCGTGCCGTTGACGGCCAAGCTCCACAGTCCCGCCTTGAACGTGAAGATGTCCCCTTCGGCAAGCGGCCCAATTTGAACGTTTCCTGCCGCGCTCAACCCGTTCGGACTGATTTCGCAGCTCCTCATTTGAAGAAAGCTGCTCTCCCATGTCCGGCCGTTTAGGGCTACGCCGTAACCGGCGGACGTTCGGATGTTGGCCGCAACAGCGCTCCCGTCGGGGTTCACTCGCAGGTTCCATACGTAGTCGTAGTGGTCTTCCCAGCGCTCGTCTTCCTGCACCACGGTCCATTGGTCGTCATTCATGCCTAGGCACAGTAGGCGGCCGTCGGGACCGAATTGAAGGCCCCACGCTTTTTCGAACGTATTCGTCCACGCTTCGCCGTTGACACATGCGGTGAAGGTGTCGTCTTCGGTTTTCACCAGAGCGGCGATCCTTTCCCCGTCGGGGCTCACGACCAGCTCCTGTACCTCGGAGAATTCTTTGCGCCATTGGTCGAGGTCGGACACGAGTTTCGACGTGGTTCCCCAATCCCACGTGCCCTTTTCGATGCTTGTTGCAGCTTGTTCCATGCTTAGCTCCGTTGCCGGCGGCACCTGCGCCGGATCTGACCCATTTGGATCTCCATTCCCGTAAAACAGGAAAATGAAACCACAAAGCCACCGTGCTTCAAGAGCACCTTGAAATGCTTCACAACGCTCGGTTTGTGCGTAAACCGTGTCGGCCGATCAGCTTGAAGGGCTTGAGATCAGGACGGTCCCGAGGACTATTGAGCTTTGTGATTTCTTTCCGCTCCGTGTCTTCGTGGTTCATTCTTCCCATCCTTCGGCGAACGGATACATCGCCTCAGTCACCGGCTTGCGGTGCCTTTCTCGGGGGGAGTTCGATCGTGAACTCGGTTCCAACACCTTCCGCCGTATCGAACGAAATCTCCCCACCGTGTTCCATGGCTATCTTGCTCGTAACCAGGAGCCCCAAGCCGGTCCCTCGACTTCCTTTTGTGGAATAGAATCCTGCAAAGACCTTTCGCTTGGTCTCCTCGCTCATCCCTGAACCGTTGTCGGACACCTTGAGAACCAGGAACCCCTCGGCATCCTGTCGAGTACCGACCGTTATGCGATGCGGGACATCCTTTGTATCGCCTTCGCAGGCGTCCAAAGCGTTCGCGACCAGATTGGACAGGCAGGTGTGAATCCCGCGTTGGTCCAGGAAAATCTTAAACATCTTACCTGCCCCGGGATCAAAGTCGCGTTCAATGACGATGCCCTTCTCAACGGCCTTCATGTCGAATAGAGCGCACACTTCTTCGGCAAGAAGGTTCGGGTCGGTCTCCTGGTATTGTGGCGCCCTCTCTTTCGAGTAACTGAGCAGGTCTTTCACAAGGCCGGAGATGCGCCCGATATTGTTGTGGACCATCTTCCAACCCCGCTGGAGAAGGTCCTGATCCTGGTCCTCCAGCCCGGTCTCGACGACGTAGATTCCGCCTTCCAGACCCGTGAGAATGTTCTTTATGCCGTGCGCTAGGCCCGCCACCGTCTGCCCGACCACGGCAAGACGATCGGACGCCAGTTTCTCACGCTCAAGTTGCTTGAATGTTCTGAGATCCTGGAAAAATCCCACTGCACCGGCAATCTTGCCTCGCTCAAAGAGAATGAATCCGGTGAACCGCACCGATATGGTCTCGCCGTCCTTCGATACGACTACCGCCTCCTGTGCCACCAACCGAGGGTCCTTTATCTCGCGCCCCATGTGGCAATCCAAAATCATCTCGACGAATTGCCTGGGGAAGTATTTTTCCAGGTCCCCATCTCTCAGGACTTTTTCCGCGGAGTATCCGAAAAGGGTCTCGGCCGCGCGATTGTAAATGTTCACGTGTCCCTGATCGTCCGTAGCGATAATTCCGTGAATGGAGTTTTCAATCAGGTTGGACTGAAAATCTTGGGACGCCTCCAATGCCCTCTGGAGCTTGACTTTGTCGCCGATGTCCACGGCGATTATCATGGCGTAGATGACGTTTTTCTTGTCGTCCACAATAGGGGTCGTATAGCTGAGGTAGTTGGCCTCTTCACCGGATGTCTTCAGGCCGCAATGCTCTCTTCCCGACACTATCCCTTCCTTGAAAGTGACGTCTACGTGACAGTCCGCGCACTTTGAGGAAACCTTCTTGAAGACCTCGTAGCAGTGCATGCCGGTGCTGCCTCTGAACAGGTCCCTCATGTAGGAGTTTTGCCGGACTATCTCAAAGTCCTTGTTTATCACGCAAATGAAGCAGGGCACCTGTTCGAATAGGTTCTTGTATTCCCATCGACTACGAACCAGTTCATGGGTCCGCCTCCTGATTTGATCGCGCATCAGGTTGAAGGCGTGGGCTAGTTCACCGAGTTGGTCGTTGGATTCAACAGGGACTTTGTATGTAAAATCGCCTGCCGCGATTTTCGATGTGGCATCCCGAAGCCTGCTCACCGGCCTGTGTACCCGAATGACAACGTACAGTCCCACAGTGACCAACACCGCGATGAGAGTACCCAGGCCGATCAGGAAGACGTTGGCGACCAGCGAACGCACATGAGAATCGAACCCCTTGAGAGACATGCCCATGTCCAGAATGCCCAACACCTTTTGTTCCTTGGGGTGGACATGACACGCCGAGGTGAAGCAGCTCTCCTTATTGTAGATCGGGGTTATCATGCCCAGCACCCGATGATCTCCGGAAGCGTGGATACGGGTTCGCTTGTCCGACACCACTTCGCTGTAGGGCTTGTCCTCGGAATGGCAGGCAAAGCATGCCTCGGCCTTCTTGTCGACTTTGGTTCCCAACTCGGCCTGACGATTGGAGAACCTTATTACCCCGTCATGATCGTAAATGCGGATGTCCGATATCTCCGATTGTTTCCCAAGATTACTAATGATATTTCGCGTCGCTTCGCGATCATCCACAAGCATACTGTGATTGGTCGCGTTTATGACCGCGGAGCTAAACCGTTCCGCCTCCCTGATCACTTGGTCGAAATAGAATTCCTGCTGAATGTCCAGGATCAAGCAGATAAAGACCAACTGTGACGCAAGGAGTATCAATCCCACGCTGAGGGAGACTCTGAACCCTAAGCCGGCGGATAGGGCAGTCCACTTTTTTGCGAACGTCCGCACTACGGACCCCCTGACATCCTCAATACCGCTCATGTAAAGAGAAAGGCCGACCCGGGGCATTGCCCCGGGCTGTTCAAAGGCGCCCTTGCGGGCCTTGAGCCGTGGTTCCACCCTCAAGAGGCCGGAACCGGGTTACTCGCCCAACACTTCTTTGACCGCCTTCAAAAACTGGTCCTTGTCTATGGGCTTCTCGATGTATCCCTCCGGGCCGGGTATGGCTCGCTCGTTAATAAACTTCTTGAAATCCTTGAAGTCCCACGGGTCCACCATGGAAATACCGGTAACCATTATTACGGGGACGTTTCTGAGTTGTGCGTCCTTTCTCATTTCCCGGTACATCTTGATCCCCGTCTTTTCCGGCATCACGAGATCGAGGCAAACCAGGTCCGGCTTTTCTTCCATGACCTTCTTCATGCCTTCGACTCCGTCGTTGGCTTCACAGACGTCGTAACCATTCTTTCTGAGCAAAGTGCCGAGAAAGGTAATAACGTCGGGTTCGTCGTCAATGATAAGGATTTTTTTCGACATGACCGGTCCCTCCTTCGTTTCGCCGGTGCCGGTTTGCGTGTCCGGGTCCTTGGCAGCGGTGCGTTCATCACTCTGATGCATCCATCGTTCCCGAGAAGACTCTCGCCCTTTGTTAAAGCAAATACCGTGCCGTGTCCGACCACGGACGCGGCCGGCGCCTCACACCGGTGGGCTTACGGAGCAATCGCTTCGACGGATACCGATCCGGTAACCATTCACTCTTGTGGGGCAGGCTTTCCAGCCTGCCGAGATCGCACTAAGAAAATTCGCAGGCTGGAAAGCCTGCGCCACGTTGAGATTGGAATTTCCCGCCCGTAAGTGAATGGTTACCCGATCCGGAATTATCTGCTTGTATGCGTTATGGTATTGATGATCGGTCGATGCGGGCCGGTAGGGTGGTATGTTGCTTTATCGAACAAGGATGGATGTCGGCGGAAGACCCGGTGGAAAATGTTTCAAGACTGAGACGGTCGCGTGTCCATATAAGATAATATATTGAAATAATAATATTAAGTGGCTGCTCGCTCTTGAAACACTGTTTCAGGCGGTCGGACTAGGGTTCGATACCGTATTTCTCCATCTTTCTCCAAAGGGTTGCCCGGCTCATCCCGAGCCGTCGCGCCGCGGCGCTCTTCTTCCAGTTTGCGGCCTCCAGTTCCTTGATGATCATTTCCCGTTCCACTTGATCCAGTCTTTCCTGGCTGCCCGCTGTCTTTGCCGCGAGGACCGGCGGCGCGTTGATAATATTATGGGGCAGGTCGGACTCATGTATGAGAATTCCCTTGCTATGCACGAACGCATGCTCGACCGCGTTGGCAAGTTCACGTATGTTGCCGGGCCAAGGGTAAGTTTCGAAGATTTCGAGCACTCGGTCCGCAATTCCCTGGATGCTCTTACCCATATGTTTGTTGAATTTCTTTATGAAATGACCCACAAGCAGGGATATGTCTTCCACGCGTTCTCTTAGCGGGGGGAGAAGAAGGGGAAATACACTTAGCCGGTAATACAGGTCATCCCGGAATGTACCTTCGACGACCTTTTTGTAAAGGTCCTTGTTGGACGCGGTTATAAGCCTGATGTCGATCTTCACGCTTCGGTTCTCGCCGATCCTCTGGAATTCGCGTTCCTCGAGTACCCGTAGCAGTTTCACCTGAATTGCAGGGCTTATCTCTGCTATTTCATCAAGAAACAACGTTCCGCCGTTTGCAAGCTCGAACCTTCCTGCATGGCTCTTGAGGGCCCCGGTGAAAGCCCCTTTGGCATGGCCGAAAAGCTCCGATTCCAGCAGGTTTTCCGATAGAGCCGAACAGTTTACAGCGACGAAGGATTTTTCCTTTCGCGGTCCGTAGAAATGCAGGGCCCGTGCAATCAGCTCTTTTCCGGTTCCGGACTCACCTTGAATCAGGACCGTTGTGTCCGTGTTTATTAAAGAAGACAGAAGTTCGTAGACCTTCTTCATCGCATCGCTTCGGCCAACTATGTTGCTGAAACCGTAATGACTTTCCAACTCCTGTTGCATCCAACGGTTTTGGGTGACGTCCCGAAAGGTCTCAAGTCCGCCTATGATGTGCCCTTCCGCATCGTAAAGCGGGGCCGCGTTAACGAGCAGAGCCACCACTTCATTGCGCTTGTTGCGCATGCGCACCTCCACATCCTGGTACGGCCGTCCGCAGGAAAGCGCGCGGTCGACCGGGCAGTTCTCCCTGCACAATGCCGTGCGAAACAGCTTCATGCACTCCATACCCAGGACTTCTTCCTTGTGGTAGCCCGTGATCCGCTCGGCGGCCCTGTTCCAGGAAACGATTCTCCAGTCCTTGTCGATGGTCATCACTCCTTCGGAGATGCTGTTAAGAATGGACTGAAACAACTGCATGTTTTCCATCGTTCTCCTCCTTTGCGGGCTGCGAATATGCGTTAAGGGCCGAAAAAAGACTAGATCCTCGATCGACCTTCCCGGTCGTGAGCAAATCGTTGAGAACGACGCCATCGTCAATTCGCTTCAACCATCCGCGGGCTCACGCCACCCCATGAACCGTCACCCCGACTCTTGCATCTTTTAACAGCAATTTTCACGCCGGCATGGGGGTCGTCCCCGGAATTTCCCCGTCGAGGTCGTGTTCCGGGCCTCGTGCCGTTTCGTCATTGACGCCCCGGCCCACCACGCTGGGGATCCTCGATGGGGGACGCACCTGGCCGAGCATTTGTGGGAGGATGCCGAAGGAGAATGGGGCTGCCGTCAAGAAGGTCCTTTTCGGGTGTAGCATTTTCAAAGGCAGGTAAATTGCGATTTCCCCGAGCAGACTGTCCGGCGGGCCGCTATTCCATTCCTACAGCCATAACGACAACCTTTGCCAGCGATTGACGATTCGATCGCCAACGATTGTCCAAAGGCTGGAATAGGACGTGTGTATCTTGCCTATGCCTTTCATACCCGTGAGCGTATTCACGGGGGCGTCGGGGAAAGGCGCCCGGACCCGATACACATTGCCCAGGCGCGGCGACGCCTCGGACATGGGAGCTATTTCGGCCACCTTCAGCGGGTACCCGTGACGCGGTTTTCCGCTGAGGTATACCGTCACGTCTTGGCCCACATCGACCAGGTAAACCCTGTCTTCCGGCACCAAGACGTCAACACACAGGTCACCGGCCGGCGCTATTTCGCAAAACGGTTCTCCGGCCCGGACTTTCTTCCCCGAAAGGCTCTCGATGTCCTTGGTCAATATGATCCCCGAGACGGGGGCGGTGATGTCGAGGAACCGCTGCTGCCACTTGATGTATTGCAGTTCCTCCCACGCCCCTTTTCGCTTCATTTCCACAAGCCTGCTCTCCGCAAGCTTGGACGGATCTTCGTTGGCCGCGCTGCGCAGGAGCGCGGTTTCACCGGCAAGAACCTCCACCTGAGTTTGAGCGGTTTTCTCTTTTAATTCCAACTCCTTTGGATCAAGCGTTGCCAGGACCACCCCCTTATCCACATGAGCCCCTTCCGCGACCAGCACCTTGTTGATGAGTCCGTCTATCTTGCAGAAAGCCACATGCCTGTCCTTGGGGACCACTTCCGACTCCCCGCCGACATCCACAGGTATGGGCACGAGAAAGAACAACACAAAAAAAATGGACAATCCTATCGCCGCGGCGATTGAGATCTTGCGACGCCTGAGTCGTACCGCGTTTCGCCCTGATTGGGGGTCCAAAAGAGCGGAGAGTTCCGGCCGCTCGGCCATGATCCGAGCTTCCACCAACGCGGCGGCGAAGAAGGGCGCCATATTGAGGAGCGTCAAGAGCGCGACTTCGTCCGGCACCTTGGAGTCGAAGAACTCCAGGAGTAGATGACCCGCGATCATTCCTCGATGTTGAAGGGGAAGACAAAACACACAGTCACAGCCGGAGCGTTTTACGAATTCTTCCAAGGACCGCTTTGCTTCTTCCGGTATGTCCTGTTGGGATAGTCCCGCGCTGCCCGCCGCAGCCGACAGCAGTACGGCCCTTCCCAATCCCTTCAAGGGTTCGGCCGACTCGGACACCGCCTCGTAGAATTTGGCTCTTTTTTCGATGGAAGGCTGATTGCCCACGGCCACCATCCGCGAGTCCCCGCCGAGGTGAACTATCAGCACGCATCGATCAAACGGCACGAGACCTCGAATATCGTTTGTGAGCATGAGGTGCAGTTCGTCTTCGTTCTTGGCCTCAAAGCACCTCTTTATGAACTCCAGCCCTATGGCGACCGCTTTTTGCCTAGGGTCGCCGGAGGATGGGAGCTTGGCGGCTTGGTCCTTATCCAGGCCCCCCTGCTTCACGGTGACTATGCTTTCACCGGTCACGTCGTCTCCTAAATCAATGACTCTTTGGCGAACGTTCTGAAGAGCCCATCCCAGACCCTCGACAGAATACTCTGCGGAGGTGACGGCACGGTCAGCCTTCCGGTCATGCCCAGTCTCAGGCTGCCGTCCGTATTGTTCACCTTTACCGAGCACATGTATTGGGCTTCCAGCGGAGCATCCCGATGATGCTCTCCTTTAGCCTCCACGGCAAGTTCTCCGCCCAACCGGCTGGAAAACGGCGAATCACGCAGGTTTCGCTCACTGTACGGTTTCACCGTGTCGATCTTTCCCCTGAATGTTCGGCCCCGCCCGCCGATGGGCAACCAAACCTCCGCGTCCCGTCCCGGCGCGACTTTGTGACGATCCGGTTCAGGTACCAGCCCAAGAATCACGCACTCTTCGGTGGATTGCAGTTCGCCCACTATGGCACCCTCGCCGGGATAGTACCCCCGCTGCATGCGGTAGTCCAAAGCTGTGACGGTCCCGGTGAACGGAGCGATAACCCCGGATTTTGCCATGTTGAGGTCCACGGTTATGCGCCTTATCTCTTCTTCGGCCTGAACGACCTCCGCCTGCCGGCCCACGGCTTTTCCCCGTTCCTTGGCATCCAGGAGCAGCATACGCACCTGATTGACCAGAACATCCCGCTGCGCCTCTTTCTTAACCAGGGTAAGTTCCAACAGGGACGGGTCGAGCTCATAAAGCAAGGCCCCTTTTTCCACGGAGGATCCCAGCCGGGTATGCATCTCCCCCACGAAAGTCCCGAGAGGCACGGTGAGTTTCTGCACATGTGCCGATGCCACATAGCAGGGGAACGTGGACCGATCGGACAACGGTATGCAGAGCGCACCCACGAGACCCGCGACCGGCAGAATAAAGACGATCGCACCGACGAGACGGGGTTTGATCTCGGATCGTTTCCTTAAAAGGGTCAGTATTCCCTTCATGACGGGTCGCACGATATAGAGACCGAATGCCGCGGATGCCAACAATATGCCGAGCATCTTGTCAAATCGATAATACACGCCGGCAACGATGCCCGTGTAAAGGAAGACCCTGTAAACAAAGGCGCTGATCCCGTAAACAAGAAACAAAGCTCCTTCCCTTGTGTCCCCGGCCGGGTTCGGCCCCGATTCGAGCCCCAATACCCCGTTCATGAACAACCGGCGCACGTATCCCAGTGACTTGGCTTGCAGATTGGGCGTCCTGATCGCGTCGATCAACATGAAATACCCGTCGAACTTCATCAAAGGATTGCCGTTGAATAGTACCGTCGAAATGAAGGATACCGCCATCAAATAAAATGCCAGTGAATTCAACAATCCAGGCCGTGAAAAGTGCCAGATGTACGTTGAAGTGACCGCAATAACGGCTTCGGCGATTATCCCGGCCGCGCTGATGGCGATGCGTTGTCGCCTGTCCGCCAGTTGCCACGCGTCGGTCGTATTACAGAACAGGCATGGGAAGAATATCAGGAAGGCGATTCCCATCTGAGGAACGTTGAGACCAAAGGATTTCGCGGTGTAAGCGTGGGCGAACTCGTGGACGAGTTTGGTCAAGGCTATGGTAATCCAAAGAAAAAACAAATTCTCAAGATTGAAAAAGAAAAGGTACTCCCGCTCCATGCTCGGGATACCGGTAATCAGGAAATAAACGGCCCCCGGCACGAGACACGCGGCAAGCCCCAGGGTCAGACGGTTGGCCAGAGCCTTGAAAACCCACAGGGTCCGCTCCAGGAACCTGTCTGGGTTCAGCAAAGGAATGTAGAGAAAATAGAGGCTTGAAAGGAGTCGTGTTTTTCCGGCCTCCTCGTATCTTTCCCGGAGTTGCGTCTGGTATCGCGCCGTCCCGTATTGGGTTCCCAGCATCAAACCCAACTGCGCGGCCCGCCCGAGCATCATCTTTCCCTGGTCCGGGGTGCAGTAGTGACCCTGATATTGAAACTTGTCGATGACTTCTTCCAGTGTAAGGTCTCCGTTGAACAACGCCAGAAAGCGATACTCGAAAAGGGACAAACGATAGTATTTGTCCGAGACGGTATCCTTAATCACCACCCGATCTTCGGCCTCTCGATGATCCAGGCATATCAGGTCTTTTCGGAAACTTGGTCGAGGCTCCATGCTGCCTAAGCGCGGCTCCTTACATTACGGATTTTTTTGCAGGAAATCCCCCTACCCGGATGTGCTGCATTTAGAGGAGAGCAGCAGCGAAGCAATGAAGATCCCGGTAAAATGGATGCTCGTTATATCAACAGCATGGGGTTCTTACCCAAAGCCCGGACGGGCCTTCAGGGTCGGGGGTCCCGAATCGCCGTGCCCCGAGAGGTGAAAGAGATGCCTTGGCCCAACCTGGTGCCTGCCATCACTCCGTCCATTAGGGGTTCATTGACGCCGTCGGGCCCTTTCCATTTTACGATGAAAGATGCGCCGAACCCACCTGTCGAGTCCGATTCGCTTACGAAATAGTCGGTTGAAGCCCATGGCCCAAGATCGAGGGGCTTTTCCTGAAACCGTCGAACCGGCTTTCCCGCAGTGTCGTAGTAATCCACCGACAAAATCGTAATGGGTCTAATCGGGTCCGTGTTACGAATGCTGAGTGATATGGCAAGGTCAAAAGAAGTGCCCTTGGGGCCAACATAAATGTGAGAATAAACAGGCACGTAAACCGTTCCGCCGGCGACTGGTTCGGCCGCTTCGACGCGATGACCGAAATCGCTATACGGCTCGCCCATTACCGTTAGCGCGAGGAATAGTCCGATTAGTAGTTTCATGCCCGCTTTCATCGAAATTGTCCTTTGGTTCCAGGCTCGCCTTGGTGCCCCGCGTCGGGGGGCAAAACCGGAACCGGGCACCCTGTCGAAGGCTCTCTACAGGCCCTAAAGAGTAGTATTACAACTGGTTGTGACGGTCGATGTTCTTGAAGTACTCGGCCTCGTTCAAGGACAGGAGGTCTTCCAGCAGGCTGGTCTCCCCCGTGATCTGCTCTATTTGTCCGGCAAAAAACTGACGTAAGATCTTGTTGCGGGTTGCATTTCGAGTGGCTTGGTTCTTATAGAACGCTTTCATGTAAATGTGCATCCGAGCATAGCAGTTCTCAAGCTGGGAAAAGTCCTCCCTCACCATCTGCTCGTACATGTCCCGCCTGGGCATCTGAGGGTTTTCTTCCAGCTTCTTGCGCTTACTCCTGATGCGCTCTCTACCCGTGACGATGCTCTCCACGTACTGGTTTATCTGCTCAAAGGTCTCGTCATCCACCATCACCTGTAAAAGGTTGTCCTGGGAACCCGGCCGATTGCCTTGCGGCGAGGCGGCCGCCGGCCCGGTCATCCCTTCTTCGGCCTTCCACAGGTCATCTCCGTCGGTGGATTTGGCCAGCTTGAGCTTTTCCAGCTTGCGCTTCATGCTGTCCCGGATGAAATCCGGCGCCCTCTCGATCAAGCGTTTCAGTTGATTGCCGTACAGTGTCGTAAGGATGCGGTACCCAAGGTCCAAGGCGGTATTCAGCATCGAAAAGATCGCCAAGGTGCGGCGGTCTTCCAATGAAATGAGCTGAAGCATGATTTGCTGTACCGGAGCCGAAAGATAGAACCTGAAGGTCTTACTCTCCGGCAGGGCTTTTTTTACAAATACTCTGAAGTTTTCGTCAAGCGCGTCGGGCTGGGCTTCGAACTGGAACCCCACAACCAGCCTTCCCTCCGCGTTGAGGACCTTTAACGCCGTGGCTTGGTCCATCTTGGACCTTTCGAGGACGAACAACTCATGGACGCGATTGTCGTTGACGGCCTTGTCGGTGAAGGCCTTAATCCTTGTGAAGGCGTCCGCGATAATCGTCGAGTATTTCTCGTCTATCGTCAGATCGGGAATAATCTGAATTGCCAAGCTGTCCGCGTCCGGCGCCAAGTTAGTTTCAGGGCTCGACAACCGACATCTCCTTAAGGCTGCGCGTCTCCGGACCGTTCCGGTCTGAAAAAGAAGCGAAGCCGCCTTTTCTTGGAGTCCCTGCCACGAGATTCACAATCCTTTATTTCTTTAAGTAATCGGTCAATGGATTGAACTCGGGTTGCTTAGACCGGTGAACGGGCGGACATGATGAAACCGTTTTCGTCATGATCCTTTGCCCGGGCAATTGGGTTATATTGTAACCCGCAACGGTACTTCCAATCAAGAATATACGTTTCTTAATCGTAACCATTCAGTTATGAGCGGGAAAATCCGATCTCAACGTGGCGTAGGCTTTCTAGCCTGCGGATTTTGTTGTATAAAGCCTCGGCAGGCTGGAAAGCCTGCCCCACGAGACTGAATGGTTACTCCTAATCGGTGAAGGCTTCATTTATGAATAAGACATCCGGAATCATCAGACAAGTCCTCGTATTGACGGCAATGCTCGTCGGCTGCATCGCCGTACCAAGCTACGGGCTCGCAACCAACGTTCTCTTTACCGTGGACGTTTGCTGGACCTGCGGCTCTGATTTCAAGGGGGGCTGGAACGGAAAGGAATACGGGGTCCCCCTGATTGTGGAGATCCTTGAGCGACACGGCATCAAAGGCGTTTTCTTCGTGTCACCCTATTGCCCGCCCGGGCTCGAGAACGACATGATTTCCCATCTCCGCTTTCTTACGGCCCGAGGACACGACCTTCAACTGCACACTCATCCGGATGTCTTTGATGTTAACCGTCCGCTCCTTACCATGTACGACAAGGAAGAAAAGAGGAAGATAATCGCCGCAGGCGTACGGAACATCATACTGGCCGGCGCGCCGCCGCCCATCGCGCACAGGGCGGGTGCATACGCGCTCGATGATGAAGTGATGGGTTTGCCGGCTGAATTCGGAATTCACATTGATTCTTCGGTGTTCCCAGGTTCGCCCAATTGCAAAGTCGCGCTTCCACGGTCCGCGGCAAATCGATTCACGAAGATCGGAGGAGTGTATGAACTCCCCATCACGTTGATAGAGCTGCTTCCGTTTATCGGTTACGCGGGTACGACTCAGCTCAGTTTGGACCGCACCGTTTGGCTGCAACAGCGCGCTGCATTGGAGAAACTCGCGGACCAAAATGTTCCTGTGGCCACAATTTTCCTTCACTTTTCATCGCTTTACAAACATAGGCCCGCCCAGCGCGCCTATGAACCTCACATTGTCACCGGACCCGACCTCGACAATATCGAGGCGCTGGGCAATATGGCCAAGCTGGTTTCAACCGACGCGCGTTTCAAGCCCGTGACCGTAAGGGAACTATGGGCGATCCATGAGGCCGACCCCAAAGCGCTCGAAGGCCCCGCGGTCATTCCTTACGTCGGCATTTGGCCGACATATGTCGCTTGCGTGCAACAGTTCTTCGGACACAGTACGGCAAAAAAGCTGGTCGCGCTCGCGCCCATCGTGTTGGTCCTCGGCGCGGCCGGCGTGATATGGCTTACGCTAAGGGCGCGGCGAAGGCGAGAGCGCGTCGAGGACCATCCGGTACGGCAATGAGAAGATTTTTGCCGGGATGGGGAGATGTGGGCGAGTGACGAATCCTCCCAACCCCCATCTCTCCGTTTCTCACGGCCCGAAACGCCTTTGCCCATGGCGATAGTACTTTACCAGAGCTTGGTCATCCAATCGGTTGGCTGAGATGCCCGGACCGGGCAAAACGTCTTTTGGAAAAACGAACAGGGTGGGCAGGAGACTCTCGGTCAGGAACTTCAGCCGAACGTTCTTGTCGAGGACGAGCGTTTTGGGATCGATGCTTCCGCGTGTGGCCGCCACAAACCCCCAATCCCCAAAGGACGGGATGTGAACGTGATACGGATAGGCCCGGAAACGGTCCCGCCCGCCCGCCCCGAGGGGCGTCTCTTCCAACGTCCTCACGATGCACCAGAAAGCATCCGGCGCGTAGAACGGGCTCGTGGCCTGGGTGGCCAGACAACCCGTTACGGCCAGATGTTCTCCGCAAAGTCGATAGAAGCTTTTCGTGTACAGTCTTCCCAACGAGAGATTGCTCGGGTCCGGAAGGTCGATCAAAATGACGTCCCATGAATCACGGGTCTTCTCGAGGAATTTGTACGCATCGTCAATGTGGACCGATACCTTCGGGTTTGAAAGCGCTCGATCGGACAGCTCCGCAAGCCGGCCGCGGTCTCGAAAAAGACTAATCATCTCCTCATCCAAGTCCACCAGGTCTATATGTTCGATGGAAGGGTGCTTAAGCACCTCCCTCGCCGTCATGCCGTCTCCCCCTCCCAGAATCAAGGCCCTACGGGGATGGCGGCACGCCGCAACGACGGGATGCACCAGCGATTCGTGGTACCGGTGCTCATCAACCGTCGAGAATTGCAGATGGCCGTCGATGAAAAGTCGCAGGTCTTCCCGCCATCGAGTCACCACCAAACGTTGATACGGGGTTTGTCGGGTGAGGATTATGTTGTCCTGATACATGAGAGTTTCGGTGAACGACGTGAACGCGCCGGAAAACACGAGCCCCGTTCCCAGCACGGCCCCCACGGCTATTATGGCCGTTTTCAACGTTTTGGGCCGCGTGGTCGTTTCCCCCAAAACGCGCAGGCCTACGGCCGCCACGGCCGTGTTGATCAGACCGAAGATGAACGAAGTCCTAAGCAGTCCTATGTAGGGTACAAAAAGCACGGGAAACGCGCAGGAGGCAATGAGTGCCCCCAAATAGTCCAGCGCCAACACGTTGGATACGGTTACTCGCAGGGCCTCGCCGGCCCTCATTATCCTTATGATCAGGGGTATTTCCATTCCCACCAGGGCCCCTGTAAGCATAAGGACCGCGATCAGTACCGGTAGATAGACGTCCGTCACCGCAAACACCAACAAGAGTACGGCCGCGGACATGCCTCCGGAAAAAGCGATCCCCACCTGAACGGCGATGAACGTATCTACGAGTTTGTCTTCCACAAATCGCGTAAGATAAGACCCTATCCCCATGGCGGTGAGAAAAACCCCGATTACTATGGAGAACTGGGTTACGGACCCCCCGAGGAGATAGCTGGAAAGTGCTGCGGCAATCAACTCGTAGACGAGTCCGCACACCGCTATTACGAAAACCGCCGCCAGCAGATAGAGGCCGGTCCTTCGGTCACTCACGGCGCTGCACTCCGCGAATCATCGGAGCCTTGGCGTCCGGCTGTAAATCACCGGAGCGTCGGCCGGTGCTACGGAAGAGGATGTGAAGAATACGTCGCCTAGTTTGCGAAATCGTGCATCTAGTCAACGGATGGCCGCTTGTATGATGATTGCCAAGGCAATAAACACACACCCCATGAGGATGCCGAGAGCCACGTTTTGGTCTTCTTCGATTTCTTTCCGTATGGAGAATGGGGAGATCTTCTGCATGACGAAAAACGCGGCGGCAAAGAGGATCATTCCAATCAGCGAGTACACCACGGTACTCAAAAGCACCATGGGCTTGAAATACTCCAACCCGTAATCCATGTCCGACCTCCCTGGACGGTGCCGGCGAGGCATCTCTCGGGACCGCTTTCGGTTCCGCAATCTTTCATTACCTCCACGGCATGTTACCCTAAAGCTACGGACGGAAAAAGCACTTCCCGAAGAAAAAAGTACTAGTTCACCGCAATATGGAAGGAATGAACCGCGAAGCGACACAAAGGCACAAAAAAATTCAAGGATCGTGAAAGCTTAAGGTCGAAGCCGGTTCGTTCTTGAACGGGACGTTATGCGCCGTTTACATGTCCCTTCGTGTCTTGGTGACTTTGCGGCTTTGCGGTTCTATTTTCCGGATGCAACGAAGAGGTCGCGGTACACGGTCGGGGGCATAGGCGTCAAGATAACGGTCCAATCTTTATGATATCATGTGGTTATATTCCATCGGCTCTTCCTTACAGCAAAGACCGACAGAGACCCCCCCCAACCCCCCTTTAGAAAAGGGGGGCAGGGGGGATTTTTTCTTCTGCCTGTCGCCTTATTTTGACGCCTGTGACGGTCGAGGGGGTTCCTTGACTTTGGTGTTACGCGGTAATATAACTGAATCTATCAACGCTGAGTGCCGGAAACAACGCTTCCATGGCAAGAGAAAAACTCGACATCATAACGTTCAAGGTGCCCGAATCGCTTCGAGAGGCGATGAAGGGGATTCCCAACAGGTCCGAGTTCATTCGGGCGGCAGTGGTCGCGGCCCTGGAAAGCGTTTGTCCCCTGTGCAAGGGGACCGGCGTAATAATGCCCCATCAAAGGCCTCATTGGGAAGTCTTTGTGAATCATCATCATTTCGAAGAGTGCAAGACCTGCAATGCTATTCACGTTGTCTGCGACCATACCCCCGACGAATCGCATCACGTCCACGAAGAAGATTGATGATAATCGGTCACCACGAAGCGAACCATGAGTTACCATAACTTCCGGGCCGATCGGTTGCGCATGGCTCGAACGTATGCGGACCCGGGATGGCGAGCAAGGATCATGAACGAAAAGGCCGAGGCGGTTCGAATAGAAGGGTTGTCGTTTTCCTACGACGGCCATTTGGTACTTGAAGACGTCAACCTTGCCGTTCCATCCGGTGATTTCGTCTCCGTCGTCGGACCCAACGGAGGGGGCAAGACCACTTTGCTCAAGCTCATGCTGGGCTTGCTGTCACCGATCAGGGGTAAAGTGCGGGTTCTCGGACTACCCCCCGGAGAGGCCTGCCGGCGCATCGGATACATGCCGCAGCATACCCAATTGGACCCGCAGTTTCCTGCCACGCTGATCGATGTAGCCTTGATGGGAAGATTGGGTCGCGGCAGATCGTTCGGACCGTACACGCGTGAGGACAAGCGAGTAGTCCACGAAATCCTGGATCGTATGGGATTGTACGAGCTTCGCAACAAGTCGTTTTCATCGATTTCCGGCGGACAACGCCAGAGATTGTTTATAGCGCGAGCGTTGGCCTGCGAACCCGACATCCTCTTGCTGGACGAGCCCACCGCCAACCTGGATGCGGCAATGGAGGGGGACCTCTATGAACTCCTACAAGAGTTGAACCATAAGTTGACGATAATAATGGTTTCACATGATCTCGGATTCGTCTCGAGGGTCGTCAAGACCGTGATCTGCGTCAAACGGAAGGTCCTGATGCACCCGACCAGTGAGATCACGGGCGAGATAATCAACGAGATCTACGGATCCCCCATGAGAATGATCAGGCACAACGGGGAGGCCAACTGCAATTGCCACAGTTTCTGATCGACCTTCAACACTATCCCTTTCTCCAGAACGCCCTTTTGACGGGCATCCTTGCCGGTGTACCCTGCGGGGTCATCGGGACCTACATTATGGTCAGGCGGATATC
>JAZDOF010000016.1:0-4911 GCA_043799015.1 Pseudomonadota bacterium
CTCGTGGAAGCCGGATTTGACGGGATCGAAATAGACGTGGGAGAGACCGGTATTCTTCGACAATTTTTGTCGCCATTGACGAATCACCGGACGGATGAATACGGCGGAGACCTTCCTGGTCGCCTTCGCCTCACCACGGAAGTCCTCGAAGCGATCCGCGCTCGAATCGACAAAGATATCCCCGTAGGAATTCGCCTCTGTCTTGACGAGGTTTTTTGGGGAGCACTAGCCATCGAGGACGCGACGGCCGCGGCTGAGATATTGGAAAATCACGGGCTCACGGATTTTTTCAATACCGCCATAGGCACCTATTACAACCTCCACCTAACCAGGGCGTCCATGCATACCCCGGAAGGCTTCACCATCGACCGTGTCTCGATGTTGAAGAGCAAGGTGAACGTGCCGGTATTTGCCGCAAATCGGTTACACACCCCTGAATTGGCCGAACAGGTCCTATCGGCGGGCCAGGCGGACCTGATCGGATGGGTCCGGCCCCTCATTTGCGACCCGTACCTTCCGGCCAAGCTTGCCTCGGGGGACACGGACGAGGTTGTTCATTGCGTATCCGACAACCAGAATTGTCTAAGTCGGACATCGAGGCTCAAACCCATCGGCTGCATTCAAAACCCTTGGGCCGGGCGTGAAATCGAACGACCCGCGGGATTGACCGCGGCCTGCTCGAATACGACCGCACCAACCCCCGACCCGTGCCGCTCCAAAACCCGGTGCGGTCTGCGGGTTATGGTAGTGGGCGCCGGTCCTGCCGGGCTCCAAGCCGCTCTAACCGCGGCCCGCCTCGGGCATGAAACGGTACTGTACGAAAGGGAATCGGAAGCAGGGGGGCAGGTGCGCCTTGCGCGACTGGGTGCCGGTCGAGCGGCCATATGGGGCGTTGTGGAGAATCTCACGCGTCGTCTCAGGAAAGCAGGAGTCGAGGTCCTAACCGATTCGCCGATGGATTGTCCCGCCATACTCAGTGAAAGACCCGACGTGGTCATCGTTACGGTGGGATCGTTCCCGGACCCCAAACCCATCCGGGGGAATTACGCGGAGCCGATGGTCCTCAACGTATGGCAGGCCCTCCGCAGGCCCGAACTTGTGGGTGAAAGGGTACTCCTCCTGGATGGCGACGGCCACCACAAGGCCACGGCCACGGCGGAGTATCTTGCCGATCTGGGGCGGAAAGTCGATATTATGACATCCGAGCCATTTGTCGGTATGGATTTGGCCGGGACCGGCGACCTTTATTTGACCCGTCAGAGATTGCTTCAAAAGGGTGTTTCATTTCTCCCGGATCGAACCGTGCTGGAGATCGACGGTACCACGTTGCTCGTAGCCGACAAGTTCACGGAAAAGGAATCGACGGTAACGGGGTACGACACCGTTGTATCGATCATGGGAAATATTCCGGACGAAACGCTGTACCTGGAACTCAAGGGACACGGGATGAAAGTGCTGCGGGCGGGAGACTGCGTTGCCCCCCGTCGCATCGACATGGCCGTCTTGGAAGGGAATCGCGCCGGGCTCCTGTGTGGTGAAGCGGGGTCCGCACGGCACTGAGGCGGTTGAGTGCGTTGTTCGGCGGATACGGTTGCCGTTCACGCGGATTTGTAGAAAATTCGTAACCGTTCTCCCCAGCGGGCAAAGAATGAACCACAAGGACACGAAGGCACAAATAAATCGGAGGCTTGCAAGGTATCTATCAGCGGATCCGGTTCGCTCCTGAATCGGAAGCTATGTACCGTTTCCCCTCTTTCTTTGTGCCTTGGTTACCGTGTCGTCTGGTTTTCCAGGTGTGACGAACAGGTCGTGGCGAACGCTAACCCATTCGGGGAGTTTGCGGGACGATCTTGACATATAAGGCTGCGGCTCTTACTGTGATAGTCGACTACTATGATGGAATATCGGTGTAATTGAGTAAAGAGATGGGTCTTTTCAGTAAGAAGATGAACGACAAAAGGGGTCTCCGATGACGGCGGAAACGATTGCCGACTATATACTTTGCTGTTTTCGCGACAAGGGGGAGCCGATCTCTCACTTGAAATTGCAGAAACTGCTCTTTTATGTCCAGGCATGGCATTTGGCTCTATACGAAGAGCCGTTGTTCGGAGATCAGTTTGAGGCATGGATTCATGGTCCCGTGATTCGAAGGATTTATTCCAAATTCAAAGACTTTAGCTGGAAGCTTATCACGGATATTCCCGAATGTCCTGATGTACCAAGTGAAGTTAGAGATCATATTCAGGAGGTCCTCAATGTCTACGAGAGTTTCTCCGCGGAGGATTTAGAGTACATGGTCCACAGAGAGCGTCCATGGATTCTTGCCAGAGGAGATCTGCATCCGCTGGAACCCTCGACAACTCAGATCGATGAGGGCGAAATGATGCGTTTTTATCAAGAGATGGGAAGAGTAGACTGAGGCATGGCTAAGAGAAAGCCGGGGCATGAGGTTCGGGCTGAAACAAGGGTTCCGATAAGGACGATCAACTTCTCATTTGAATGCATTACTCTAAGCGGAGACGCGTTCGCATCCGAACATGTCGGCGACCAACTTATTCGCGAACTTGTTAAGAAGATGCAATACTATGGCACAATAGAGCCGCGACACCTCAGGAATCGTGACCAACATTGTCATCCGATTGATTGGAGCGATGCTAGGGTAACACGCAGAGGATTTGCTCATTTGGACGAAGAGAAGCAAAGTTATCCCGCATGGCAGTTGAATATCGGCGGTAGCTCTCGCATGCACGGCTTCTTCTACGAGAACACTTTCCATATAGTCTGGTTTGATTGCAATCATGAATTATACCCACGCAACTGAGTGAATCCTCCTTTCTCTTCACTGAGAAGGAGGGTCTTTCAAGAGACTACTTCCGTTCAACTTTCCGACTATCGATGTTTGTGTAGATGCCGCAGGCTATCATGTCTGAGTTCAAATATCTCTTTTCGCCGATCAAGATGGGTTCCGTCGTGGTACCGAACCGCATAAGTTTTTCCGCGCATTTGACCAACTTCGGGGAAGAACACGGCATAAGCGAGCGCCACATTTTCTATTACCGCGAGCGTGCAAAGGGCGGGGCCGGACTCATCGTCACCGAGGAACTGTCGGTGCATCCGTCGGACCACCCCTATGAAGAGCTGGTCTTCGCTTTCGACCCCAAGGTGGTGCCGGGATACAAACGACTTACGCAAACCATACATAGGTACGAGACCAAGATCTTCGCCCAGCTCAACCACAACGGCACCCAGGGTGACGGCAGCTTCACCAGAATGGCCGTTTGGGGTCCTTCGCCCACCTATGACCCCTTGTTCCGGGAATGGACCAAGGGAATGGAGTTGGAAGAGATAGCGGAGTGCGTGGATTCCTTTGGAACCGCGGCGGAACTCGTTCGAGACGGCGGCTTTGACGGGATAGAGATCCAGATAGGTCACAGCTCCCTCGTTCGACAATTCTTGTCTCCTCTTACCAATCAACGGGATGACGCATACGGCGGAGACTTGGACTGCCGCATGCGCATGTGCCTTGAGGTCCTGAACAGGGTGCGTCGATCGGTTGGGACGGACTTCACGCTCGGGGTTAGGCTGAACGCGGATGAAATGCACCCGCACGGCGGCTTGACGGTCCGGGATGCTCGCGAAATAGCCGGTAAGCTGGAAGCTACGGGGCTTATCGACTTCTTGGACCTTAGTATCGGGACGTTCTATAACCTCTATCTCGTCGAAGGCTCCATGCATACACCGCTGGGATATACCGTGCCGCTCGCCTCTCACATAAGGTCCGGGGTCCGGCTTCCTGTTTTCGCGACGAACAGGATCAACGACCCGCGTCTAGCGGAGCGCATCCTCGCGGACGGCCACGCGGACATGATCGGAATGGTACGGGCCCTCATTTGTGACCCTGAACTGCCCAACAAAGCACGCGACGGCCGCGCCGCCGATATCCGTCAGTGCATAGCTGACAATCAGGGGTGTATCGGTCGAATGGGACTTGGGCACGGACTCGGGTGCGTCCAGAATCCCGCGGTGGGTAGGGAGAAGGAACTGGGCGCGGGGACGCTCAAGCCTGCGGCCAAACCCAAGAAGGTCGTGGTCGTGGGTGCGGGCCCCGCCGGGCTCGAAGCCGCCCGAGTGCTTAGCTTGCGAGGACATTCCGTCATCTTGATGGAAAGAGCGGAACGCGTCGGCGGGCAGAACGTAATCGCGAGCAAAGCGGCCGGCAGAGGGGAGATCGAAGGGATAACCCGGTGGCTTGCCGGGCAGGTGAATAAATCCCGGAACGTGGATCTCCGCTTGAACTGCGAGGCCGACGCGGATGCCATAATCGCGGAGGCCCCCGATGCGGTGGTGATCGCGGCCGGGTCCCGACCTAAAGACAAACCCTTCCCCGGCGACTACGGTCCTCCCGCGGTCATTAACGCGCGGCAGGCGTTGAATGATGAAGTCCCCGTGGGCAATAGGTGCATCATCGTGGACGCGGAGCACCATCACACAGCGGTGTCCATGGCGGAAACCTTGATCGGCCGCGGAAAGTCCGTGCATATCGTCACGCCGGCTCTGTCCGTGGGTGGCGGCCTCGGGCCTTTGCAGGACTTCCACATGGCCCGACGCAGGCTGGCGCTTAAGAACGTCACGGTTACCTGCGACGTGGCGGTGATCGAAATCCAAGGGGATGTCTTAAAGGCGGTGCAGGTTTACACCGGCGAATTCCTCGAAATCACCGGGTACGACACCATTATTCTCGTTGCCGGTAACACCGCGACGGATGAGCTCTACTTCGCGCTCAAGGGAAAGGTTCCGGAACTTCACCGCATAGGGGACTGTCTGGCCCCACGAAGGCTCGACATGGCCGTGCTGGAGGGACGATTCGCGGGGATGGCCGTATGATTTGAGGCCGGCGCGGTTCCATGGAAC
>JAZDOF010000039.1:0-8151 GCA_043799015.1 Pseudomonadota bacterium
CTTTTGAGACAGTTTCTGAAACCCATGGCTACCCATAATTGCGCCCATGTAGGGCGCCAAGAGGGGGGGGGGCGGCTGTTCCGGAAAAACGTTCGTCCATCAGTATCAAGCAGGGCTATCACCGTAGATGCTCACCAATAACCCCTCTTCCTCTTTAACAAACACTTCTCCGTCCAATATCATGTGCCACTTCCCGTTCTTGAGGGAAGGCGGCTCGTCGATGTTCCACGATTTATGAAAACCGAAGGCTCCGATGGCTATGGTATCCCCGTCAATGCGTACGTTGCCGCCTCGAAACGTCGTCTGAACGGTTAGAAAATCCCCTTTCCCATCGGGATGGATGGTGATCAGCGTACCTCCTTCGCCTATCCATTCCCCTGCGTACACCAATTGATCCACGGGCAGTCGGTCCGGGTGTAAAGAGAACGCTCCTTTCGACACTAATTCGGGAACGTAAACCAAAGCGATCGCGACACCAAAGCAGAACATCGAAGTGCCGACGATGCCCAGCGCCCTTCCTGCCTTTACCGCCCGAATACCCGTCGCGGACATCCGACCTTCACGGGTGCGCCGAATGTCCGAGTTTCCCAGGACCCAGGCAGCGATGCCGAAAGGCCAGCAAAAGAGGAGAGACGTGATTCCGAGAAACAGGATCAGCCCTCCACGGTTCGGTTCAAGCCTCCCGGTAGGGCCCTTTCCCGATTCGGGACCGTGGAAACGCCCCGTTTCGACCAGATGAGGGGACCTTTCTATTTCACCCGGCATAAAGATTGAACGATCCTCTTAATGAGTTGGGTAACCTTGCCTGCAACACGGAAAAATCGGACCCGACGAGTCCTTTACCAGTGAACTGAGCGGCAGATGCGCCTTCGGGAGAGCATAAGGTAGGCGGGATGCGGACCGCATGCCCTATAACACGGCACGTACATGAAAATAAGCCCGACGGATGTGACAACAAAAAGGGTATGGCTCCAGAAGAAGGAGGATACGGTCGGTCCGTCGGGCGACTGCAAGGCTAGCAGTTTCAGTGTATTATGAAATCTCGTGAATTGTCAAGGAGTATGGCGGGTAACCATTCACTCTTGTGGGGCAAGCCGGAAAGCCGGCGCCACGTTCGGATCGGAGTTCCACGTTCGTACCCTGAACGCCGACGGCGGGCGGGGATAAACCCCGCCCCTACGGATGCTTGTTTCGATTTATTCAACCGTTCAGGGTTCCCGCAATTCTCAACGCGTGACACTATAGATGGTTGGAAAGCTCTCGCATGATCCATGCAAGGATCTTGGAAAGCGTCCGTAACGGCGGGGTTTATCCTCTCGGGGTAGGTTTTGAGCCGGCCTCTTCAATCCATGTGAATAATGAAGCGCCGCCTACCAGCGCCCGCCCGAAGGCCAGTCATTGGAATTGTAATCCGGTAGATTAAAGGTCCGTCCCGTGCCGTAATCCCATGGATAGGGGATCGGCATGTAAGGGTAAGTCACGCCTATGGTTTGACTCATGTAACGGTCCCACCGATACAGTTCCTCCGGCTCGTCCCCTTGAGGCTCTATGAAGCGCTGTGCCTCGTAGTACATGCCGTAATATCCGGGAGGATAGTTCTTTATGAAACGGTCGTTATAGTCTTTTGCACGACAATCCGCAAAAGGGGCCAGGACGATGAGTCCAATGAATATTGCGGTAATCGACCGGAAGAATGTTCGCATGCGTCCTCCTTAAAACACCCAACGGAGTTGAGGCAAGTCTACACAAAAATAATTCTTATGTCAATGCGTTGAGGAGAATAGTTGATAGGTGTTCGACCTGTAGTGGTGTTTTGATCTCAGACTAACGCTCCAACCGGCTGATTAGGCGTATCTTTATCCGCAATTAATGATTTCATCGCAACTACAACGACTTCATGAACCTCATCCTCCGTTTTGCCGGCGTCAATTCGTCTGATCAAAGGGTCGTCCAGGCCGCGGTATATGCGGGCAACCCGCTCAAGGTCCCCGATGCGTTCAAAAATGGAGAAGCCTTCCGGCCGTGATGAGGCTATCCGGGCGATGCCCGTCTCCGGCGGTACGTCCAGCAGGAAAACGGCCGTGGGTCGTACGAGAAAACAGCGGCTAAGGGCCTTTATGGCGCCGAATTCAACCCCCCTGGCCCCCTGATACGCGAAAGACGAGTACACGTAACGGTCGCACAGGACCGCGGCTCCCCGCGCGAGAGCGGGCCATATGACGCAATCCACGTGGTGTTTCCTGTCCCGCGCGAAAAGGCGAGCTTCCTCCTCCTTATCGGGTCGTACGCGGAGGGACCTGATTTGTCTCCCCACCGGACCTTCGGACGGCTCGCGAGTCTCGACCGTTTCATATCCCATGGACCTTAACCATGCCGCCAAACGCCTCTGTTGAGTCGTCTTCCCGGCACCGTCCACGCCCTCGAACACGATGAAAAGATAATGTGGCGGCAATACCCCCTCTTTCCAGTCGATCAACGCGTCCAAGTTATGGTGATGCTCCTTGAAATTTGTGGTGCAATCGGCCAGCGGAACCAAGGGAACGGGCGGGGATAAACCCCGCCCCTACGGATGTTTGTTTCGATTCACTCAACCGTTCAGGGTTCCCGCAATTCTCAACGCGTCCCACTATAGTGTGGGAATGCCGTTTCACCTTCATCAGGCGGGACGGCCGGCTCGGTGTCTCACCCACCCAACCACGGGATCAAGGATTTCATAGGGTAGGAATCGACTTTTATAGTTCATGGCCGGGCAATCTCCGACATGGAACCCAAGGTAATAGTAGGGAATGTTCTTGTCTTTGCAGAATTTCAGCTCACGGAGCGCGGAAAGGCTCCCCGGGCTCCGACCGAAATAGTCGGGATCGTAGTATACATACACGCTTGATAGGCTGCGGCTGCATATGTCCGCGATGCTCACGGCGATGAGGGTCCCTCGGAGTCGATACTCGAATTCCAGGGTTATTACGGGCGATCGATAAAGGAATCGCCGGAGGGAATCAACCGGTGCTTCTTCAACTCTATTATGTTTAAGCTCCAGGTAACGGCTGTAAAGGACCGGTTTCTCCTGCGTGAATTCAGGCAGCTTCACACGTAGGTCCACATCCTCGTTCTTGCGGAGAACTCGCCTTTGAGACTTGGTCGGCAAGAACTCGTCAACCGGGACCCTCAACTGGCGGCATTGGGTACATGCCCCGCAAACCGAGCGATAGAATACGGTGCCGGATCTACGAAAGCCGTTGTCCATGAAGTCGTGGTAGAGTTCCGGAGGGAAGGACTTTGCCTTGAACCCTTCCTCACAGGCCGCCCGATCCGTCAAGTAGTAACACTGATGGGTGGGGCCCCGATGAAGAAAATCCAACTTTATGGTCCCGTACATGTCCGAGCCTACGATTTCGGGAAATCGTATCGGATTCGCGTATGGCTCGAGGATTCGTTTCATATCCCTGTCCCGCCCGCAAAACCGATATACAATGTTCTTCGTCGCGCCCGTGCTTGAATGGTCACTATGCCTCGGGCCCCAGCCCCATCGTCTTTAGAAGTTGGTTCCCGGCCGTAAGAAGCGGGTCCCAAACAGGGCCGAAGGGGGGGGCGTACGCCATGTCGCATTGACTGAATTCTTCTACGGTCATTGCCGCGTGCAGAGCGACGGCCACGGCATTTATCCTGTGGGCCACACCTTCCCGGCCAACCATTGCCGCTCCAAGAAGACGCCCCGATTTCCTGTCGCCCGTCAACGCGACGTGTATCCGTTGGTTGCCGGGGTGTGCGTGCGCCCTGGAACGGCTGGATATAACCGTTTCCACGGCATCGAAGCCCTCTGCGCGTGCTTCCGAGAGACTTAGGCCCGATCGGGCGATTTCCAGGTCAAATGCCTTGAACACCGCGGTGCCGACTATTCCGGGCAGCTCTTTGACTCGCCCGGCCACATTGTCCGCAACGGCCCAGCCTGCTCGGTTCGCTCGGAGCGCCAATGGTATCCAGACCCTCCGGCCGGTGACGACGTGAAATGCGTCGGCGCAGTCGCCCGCGGCAAAGATGTCGGGGTCCGACGTCCGAAGGGTTCGGTCCACGGCGATGGATCGTTTCGGACCCAAATCCAGGCCCGCATTCGCAGCGATCTCCGAATTCGGTGCGACCCCGATCCCCATCATGACCATTCCCACCGAAGACGTACTGCCGTCTTTGTATGTAACCTTCAGTCCCGAGTCTGCCTTTTCCATCGCGGCAGGCTCATTCCCCAGGAGAAGGGTAACGCCTTTCGCCTCAAGCTCTTCCTTCACCACGGCCGCAAGCTCGTCCGGCATCCAGGGGAGCAGTCGCCGGCCCGGCTTGGCCATTTCCACGGCCACTCCGCGGGCATGGAACGCTTCGGCCATTTCCAGACCGATGTAACCCATGCCTATGATAAGGGCCCGTTCCACCGATCGCCGGTGCAGGAAATCCTTAACCGCGCGTCCGTCTTCCAGCGATTTCAGCGCCATGACTCCCTCAAGCTCGGCGCCGGGAATCGATAGGGTTATCGGCCCGGCCCCCACGGCTATGAGGAGCTTGTCATAGGGGACCTGGAAATCGCCGCCGTCCGCTGTTCGGCCTCTTACGACTCGGGCGCCCCGGTCGATGACCTCGGCTCGCATGCCTAACCTGACGTCGATGCCGAGTTTGTCCCTGAAGACTACGGCCGGCCTCACGACGAGGTCGTCCATGTGCCTGGCCGGGTCCGCAATATTGTAAGGCATGCCGCAGGCCGAATAGGACACGTCCCGGGTTTGTTCCAAGACCGTGACTTCTATGGAAGGATCCATCCGCCGGCACCGCGACGCGGCGCTCATCCCCGCGGCATCCCCTCCTATGATCACAAACTTCATGGTGTAACCTCGCTGGATTTCTCTGTGAAGCCGGGCTTAGCGGCCCATCTAACAGGCCTGGGGGTAACCACTCACTCTTGTGGGGCAGGCTTTCCAGCCTGCCGAGATCGCACTAAGAAAATTCGCAGGCTAGAAAGCCTGCGCCACGTTGAGATTGGAATTTTCCGCCGGTAAGTGAATGGTTCCGCCCGGGGGTATAAGGCGCCCGCCGTCGGCATCCAGGGAACGTGCGGGGATAAACCCCGCCCCTTGTATGTTTGTTTCGATTCACTCAACCGTTCAGGGTTCCCGCAATTCTCAACGCGTGACACTATAGATCGGGAAACCGTTGAGAACCATTATGCCGGATCTATCGCCGAAAGTGCAAGGGTGGGGCGAATATCCCATAGGCGTCAAAATAAGTGATGAAGCCGCGACCCGGGGTCAATTTTCGCCATGGGTTGAAACCCATGGCTACCCATAATTGCGCCCATGTAGGGCGCCAAGAGGGCGGCCGGCGGCATTTGTGCCAATATAAGCTCGATCCCATTAAAATGTCATGAAAACCTAATAGTTGAACCGATATATTGTTTTGATTCCCACGACCCGTCGGCGGGGGCTAAAACGCCGGGCCACTCACATTCCGCCCCCTTCCGGATTTGGGGTTCGGGGGAACGACCAACCGGGCAAAACTCCTGTTGGCGCCCCACAGGGGCGCTTCCGTACGTAGCCATGGGTTTCAACCCATGGCGAAATCTGAGCCGAAACTACTATCTGATCCTTTGACGCCTATGGGGTGATACGCGCCGGCGGGTCGTCAAGGACCGAAGCGGAGGCCGGTCCTACTGCGGAAGAGGCGAAGAATGCGTGACCGTGATTGAGAAATCGTCTTCCTGATGCCTTTGTGTCTCCGTGGTTTATCCCTCGTGCTCGATGCGCGGTTTACCAACAGCTGCGGACCATGTCTCTCGTCACCGGGGTTCATCGAAACGCCATTTGAGCGAAAAAACGCCTTCGGATACCGACTTCCGCACTTGGTAGGGCACCTTTTCGAAGACCTTCATCATCGGCGTATTCGACACGAGAACATCCGCGGTGAATCCCTCTACACCCCTTTCTTGGGCGATTTCAGTCAGATAATTGAGAAGATACGTTGCGATTCCCCGGCCGTGATACGCCTCATCGACCATGAATGCCACATCCGCGAAATCACCTTCCGGGTAGAGCATGTAACGAGCCTCGGCGATTATGCTACGGACCTCCCGGGGGCCGAAGGTCACCACAACGGAGAGCCCGTCCTTTTCCGGCACGTTGCAGTACTGCCTGACGTTGCTGTGGGGCATGCTCTTACGAGGGCTGAAGTAACGGAAATAGACCGAGCTTTCGGACATGTTGTAAAAGAGGTCGCGAATCATGGATTCGTCCGTAGGCTTTATAATACGGACATGCGTCTCCAAACCGCCCTTGAACGTTTTTTCCGTTCTGACCCGCCTGCGAAGCGCGGGGCTCACCGTACGGAAATAGAATTCATCACGATCCAGATAACCCATCTCCCTGGCTTGTTTGGCCAAGTCCTCTCTATGATCGGGATGGGCGACCTCAATCAGGGCCATGGTGCGTTCCCGGATGGACTTGCCGCCGAGGTAGGCAATACCGAATTCGGTGACGATGTACTGCACGTCTCCTCTGTTGGTCATAACGGAAGCGCCCGCGCCGAAAGACGGGACTATGGTGGACTTGCCGCTCTTTAGGGAAGTGGACCGAAGACAGATGATCGACCTTCCACCGGGTGAGAGGGTCGCACCTCTCATGAAGTCGTAATCGCCCCCGGATCCTTCGAAGGCCGTCCACGTGGCCATGCCCTGCCTTATTTGGCCCTTGAGATCCACTTGTAAGGCCAAGTTCACCGACACCATTTTCGAGTTGGTCGCGATAAAGGAGGGGTTCATGAGAACATCCGAGGGAAACAACTCTATCCTGGGATTCTCGTGTACGTAGTCGTAAAGTCTCCGAGTGCCCATGCAGCACGAAGCCAGGCTTCGGCCCCGATACATCCTCTTGGTACTGTTGTCGATGACGCCCGCCTGGATTAAATCCATGAGCCCGTCCGTCATGATCTCCGTGTGAAGCCCAAGGTGACGGTGCTCCGTCAGGCAATCCATAAGCCCCCTCGAAATACCGGCAAATCCGAAATGGAGTACGGCACCGTCGTCCATCAGCTCGCTGCAATAGCGACTTATCGTTTTTTCCCGTTCCCCAAGGACTTCCTCAGCGATCTCCGTCAGCTCTTCGTCGGATTCCGTGAAGTACGTAATCCTGTCCCCTTCGATAAGGGTATCGCCGCGTGTCCGCGGCATGTGAGGATTCACCTGGGCGATCACGACGCGCGCGGACTCGACGGCGGCCAAGGCGGTGTCCACCGATATTCCCAGGCTGAACCTGTTCGATGTATCCGGGGGCGATACCTGGATAATCGCAACGTCGATGGGAATTCGCCGATTTCTGAAAAAGTCGGGAATCTGAGAGTGGAAGAGCGGGACGTAGTCGGCCTCCGGTACTTGTTCGGCCGAGCCGCTCCGGCTGCCCACGAAGAACCGCTTGAGCCTGAATCGCCCCTTTGATTTTGCGGCGAGATCCAGGGCGGTCCTGCCTGCATTAAACTGAATCATCTCAACGTCGTCGAGGTAGGCGCGGCCAAGGGCCTCGATCACGGCTTTGGCTTCGGAACACATACTTCCGAGGTACAGTCTGTCGCCGTTCTTGACCCGTTGGGCAGCTTCATCGACCGAGATGATTTTCGAGGCGAAACGTTGCTTCCAGTTGTTCATCCTGCTTTCGTCTCCTGATCGCTGTTCCCGTGAAAGTCATTATATGATCGTTAACCACCGATTTGGAACACCCGGAAAACCAAACCATAGAGTATACTGGTTGCCGAAAGTCTTGTCCGAAACAGCCAAATCCCCCCATCCCCCCTTTACCGGGAGCCCGGTAAGGGGGGGGCCAAAATGCCGCATGGGGACGCATAATTACCCCCCTTTTGTAAAGGGGGGTAGGGGGGATTTACCGTCAGAAGCTAAGACGATGTCCGAGCCCTCAAACGGACATTAATTTCGGCATTCGCTGTAACCGGCGCACGACGATAGCCGGAGGCGGTTCAGGCGCGAATCGGCGCCGCCGCAAAGTTCTTACCGACTCTATCTTACCCTGGAGCCTTTCATGGCGTGTACACGCGGATTGCGCCGCGGGTGTCGGAGGAAAGTCGCGGGGGCCGGCTGCCTGAGGGATATTGACAAGGGCGTAAATCGAG